>DMZZ01000072.1:0-12164 GCA_003484805.1 Comamonadaceae bacterium
TGGCGCCGCCGCCGATGATGGCGATGGGCATCTGAGATCCTTGTTGTGTGGCTACGGTGCGCAGCCTTGAAAATCGCACGGCCCAGGCCAGTGGCCGCCGCGCAAGGGCCGCCCCGCCGCGCTGGTGGCGTCCCCCTTCCCGCAGGGCGAAGCTCTGCGAGAGAAGGGGGAAGTGGCGCAGCCACTCAGGGGGTTGTGCTGCATCTACACGTCGAAACGCACGCCTTGCGCGAGGGGAAGAGCGTCGCTGTAGTTGATGGTGTTGGTGGCGCGGCGCATGTAGCCCTTCCAGGCGTCGGAGCCTGACTCGCGGCCGCCGCCGGTTTCCTTCTCGCCGCCAAAGGCGCCGCCGATCTCGGCGCCCGAGGTGCCGATGTTCACGTTGGCAATGCCGCAGTCGCTGCCCGTGCTGGAGAGGAAGCGCTCGGCCTCGCGCAGGTCGGTGGTGAAGATGGCCGACGACAGGCCCTGCGGCACACCGTTCTGGAGCTCGATGGCTTCTTCCAGGCTGGTGCAGGTCAGCACATAGAGGATGGGCGCGAAGGTTTCATGCTGCACCACGGCGCTTTGCGCGGGCATGCGCACCAGGGCCGGGCGGGCGTACCAGGCGTCTTCGCCCAGCGCCGCGCATTCGCGCTCGCCGCCCTGCACGGAGCCACCTTGTTCACGCGCCTGGGCCAGGGCGCTCTGCATCTGTTCGAACGACGCGCGGTCCACCAGCGGGCCGACGAGCACGCCGTCCTCCAGCGGGTCGCCCACGCGCACGCTGGCGTAGATCTTTTCCAGCCGCGCGAGCAGCGGTGCGGCCACATCGCGGTGCACGATGAGGCGGCGCAGCGTGGTGCAGCGCTGGCCCGCCGTGCCCACGGCGGCGAAGGTGATGGCGCGCGCGGCCAGCTCCAGGTCGGCGCTGGGCATCACCACCATGGCGTTGTTGCCGCCCAGCTCCAGGATGCTGCGGCCAAAGCGCTGCGCCACGTCCACCGCCACGGCGCGGCCCATGCGTGTGCTGCCCGTGGCGCTGACCAACGGCACGTGCGTTGAGCGCGCCAAAAGCTCGCCCATCTCGCGCCCGCCCAGCAGCAGCGTGGACAGGCCTGCGGGGGCGGCCACGCCCTGCTCGGCGGCAAATTCATTCAGCGTCTGCTGCAACAGGTGGTGGCAGGCAATGGCGCACAGCGGGGTTTTCTCGGACGGCTTCCATGCCACGGCGTTGCCGCACACCAGGGCCAGCGCGGCGTTCCAGGCCCACACGGCCACGGGGAAGTTGAAGGCCGAGATCACGCCGACCACGCCCATGGGGTGCCAAGTTTCCATCATGCGGTGGCCGGGGCGCTCGCTGGCAATCGTCAGGCCATGCAACTGGCGCGACAGGCCCACGGCGAAGTCGCAGATGTCGATCATCTCCTGCACCTCGCCCAGTCCTTCGGAGCGCACCTTGCCGGCCTCCAGCGACACCAGCAGGCCCAGCGCNNGGCGCGCCACTGCAGGAAGGCGGCGTGCGCGCCCTCGATGAGCACCTGGGCCTGCGCGCTGGTGTGGCTGGCAAGCTGGGCGTACACGGCGCCGTCGCGCGGTGCGCGCACGCTCAGGCCCTGGCCTTGCCAGGGGGCCAGGTCCAGGCCCAGTTGCTGCAGAACGGTGTCGAAAAGGGTGCGGGAGGAAACGGTCATGGACGGCCAGAAAGGTGAGACGAAGAAGATCCCTGCGGTTCGCCACGCACGGCGAAGGCCGGGAAAGGCTTGCATGGTAATTGCGTTCAGTGCACGCAACAACTGCTTTATCCTCCATGGTTGTTGAGTTTTACGAATACTAAAAGCCATGCGCAAGGACATCCCCAGCCTCGGGGTACTGCAGGCCTTCGAGGCGTCCGCGCGGCTGCAGAGCTTTTCGCGTGCGGCTGAGGAACTGGTGCTCACCCCCAGCGCGGTGAGCCGCCATGTGGCAGCGCTCGAAGCACGCCTGGGCGTGACGCTGTTTCTGCGCGCGCGCCGCCGCCTGCTGTTGACCGACACCGGCCGCAGCTACGCGGCGCGCATCCGCCTGCACCTGGAGCAGATTGAGCGCGACACGCAGGAAATCCGCGTGGGCCGCGAGGAGGGCTATGTGCTGCACCTGGCGGTGGTGTCCACCTTCTGTACGCAGTGGCTCATTCCGCGCCTGCCGGAGTTTGCGGCGCTGCACCCGCGCATCACACTCAATCTGTCGGTGCGCTCGGAGGTTTTCGCCTTTGACGAGAGCGGCTTCGACGCCGCCATCTACTATGGCGACCGACTCTGGAGCGACACCCAGGGCTGCATGGTGGTGCCCGAAGGCCCCTGCGTGCCCGTGTGCAGCCCGGCCTACGCCGCTGCCCATGCGCTGCACGACGAAGCGGCCTGGCTGCACTGCCCGCACCTCGCGCTGGCCTCGCGCGCCAACGCCTGGCGCGATTGGTACGCCGCGCGCGGCTGGCACTACACGCTGCACGCCTCGCGCGGGCCGCGCCACGAGCTGTTCTCCATGGTCATGGCGGCGGCCGCCGCAGGCCTGGGCGTGGGCCTGGTGCCCTTGCTGCTGGCGCAGGAGGCACTCGATGCCGGGCGGCTGGTGCAGGCGCACCCGCAGGAATTGCCCGGCACGCAGGGCTACTGGTTCGTGCGCCCGCAGCACCGGCCGGGGTCGGAGGCATTGCAGGCGTTCAGTGCCTGGCTTGGAACACAGGCATGAAGAAACGGGCACCGTTGAACAGCATCGCTTTAGCCTCCGGGTGTGATCATGGGCATGGGGTGAACGACAATGTCCATTGAACCTGGCGAGGGATCGACAGGAAGTCGGCAAGTGTGCAGGGACAGGTGCAACAAGGACACGAGATCATGGCAAAAACCAATTTGCTCAAGACCAATGACGTGACGTTTCTTGATCTGATCGGTAACGGCAAGAAGTACCACGTCCCGGCTTTTCAGCGCGACTACTCTTGGGAGCAGGAACACTGGGAAGACCTCTGGAACGATATCGATGACTTGGTGGAGCAGCCTGAGGGGCGCCACTACATGGGTGCATTGGTGGTGGAATCCACGTCTGACCGAGACTTCCAGATTGTTGACGGCCAGCAACGCATGGCGACCTTGAGTATTCTGGCGCTGGCCATCATTGCCACCTTGTGTGAGCAAGGGGCTACAGATTCGGAAAAATTGGCCAATCAAGACCGTGCGCGTCGGCTGCGTGAACGCTTCATAGGCGAAAAAGACCCCGCATCTTTGCTGGAAAGCAGCAAGCTCTTCCTGAACGAGACGGACAACGGGTTTTACCAAGACTATCTGGTGCAATTGCGTGCTCCAGCCAATCCCAGGGGGTTGCCAAAGTCGAACCATGTTATTGCTGGTTCAAGTCCCGACTGGCATCGCGGGTAGGTCTCCAGGGCGAAGCGCTTGCCGCCTTGTTGTCCGAAACGGTGGCCAGAAAGCTGTTGTTCATTCTCATTACTGTGGAAGATGAGCTCAGCGCGTACACAGTGTTCGAGACGCTCAATGCCAGAGGGTTGGAACTGTCTTCCACCGATTTGCTCAAGAACTACCTCTTCTCCAGGGTCAAGGCACGTGCCGACCTCACGTCATTGCAGCGGCGTTGGAAAGCACTGGTGGCTGTGGTTCGTCAGGAGCGCTTTCCAGACTTCCTGCGATACCACCTTTTGTGCGACGCGCCGCAGGTTCGCAAGCAGCGGTTGTTCAAACTGGTTCAGTCACAGGTCAGCAGTGCGGCGCAGGTGTTTGCGCTCATGGAAGCCTTGGAATCCCGGGCTGAACTGTTTGCAGCACTGAACGATGCGGAACACGAATATTGGCTGGGTGACCGGGAGGCAAAGCGGCATGTGCGCGAGTTGTTGTTGTTTCGGGTGCGCCAGACCACGCCATTGCTGTTCGCCGCATACGAATGTCTGAGCGCTGCCGATTTCGTCCGGGTGCTGAAATTGGTCAGCGTGGTGTCGTTTCGCTACATCGTGGTTGGGGGGCTCAACACCAATGAGTTGGAGCCCGCTTACCGCCGTGCGGCAAAAGCGCTTTTGACAAAACAGGCCAGTAAACCAGCGGATGTCTTCAGCCTGTTGCGAGGCATTTATGTGGATGACAGCGCGTTCTTGCGGGGCTTTGAGCGACTGGAAATCGAAACCAGCGGGCAACGCAAGCGTTTGGTGAAGTACGTGCTGTGCCAATTGGAGTCGGACGCCTCCGGTGTGCAACGCGACTACGAAGCAGATCCCGCCTCGATAGAACACATCCTGCCGGAAAACCCTCTGGAGTCCTGGAGCGATTGTTTCGACTTGGAGCGGCACGACCGGTTCGTGTACCGGCTTGGAAATCTGACCTTGTTGGAGCCCTCGCTGAACAGGCAGGTCGGGAATCAGGCATGGAGCGAAAAAGTGCTTTCCTATGCGACAAGCGGCTACCAAATGACCCAGACCCTGGCCGCAGGCGGCTATGCCGAGTGGACTTCTGCGGCCTTGGACTTGCGCCAGTCGCAGATGGCGCAGAGAGCAGTGCACATCTGGCGCGCTGATTTTTCCTGACGGTCGTTTGGGCCCGTGGCTTCAAAACCAGCCCGCCACCAGCGGAATCAGCAGCGACGCCACCACCACCTGCAGCCCCAGCGCCAGCGCGGCCCAGGCGCCCGCGTCCGGGTGCACCTGCAGGGCGCGGGCGGCGCCGATGCCGTGGGCGGCGGTGCCCAGGGCAAAGCCGCGCGCCATCCAGCCGGTGGCGTCCTGGCCGATGCCCAGCAGGCCAAACAAAGCCTTGCCGCTGAGGGCGCCCACCAGCCCGGTCAGCACGGCAAACACGGCGGCCAGCGATGCAATGCCGCCCAGCTTGTCGGCAATGCCCATGGCCACGGGTGCGGTGACCGACTTGGGCGCCAGCGACAGCACCACTTCGGGGGGGAGCCCGAGCGCCCAGGCCAAGCCCACGGCGCTGCCTGCCGCGGCCGCACCGCCCACCACGGCGGCGAGGGTGAAGCGCCCCCAGTGGGCGCGCAGTGCGGCACGGCGCTCCCACAGGGGCCAGGCCAGCGCGACCACGGCCGGCCCAAGCAGAAAGTGAATGAACTGCGCCCCGGCAAAGTAGCTGGGGTAGGCCGTGCCCGTGGCCCACAGGGCCGCGCCCAGCACCACCATGGACCACAGCACCGGGTTGGCCCAGGGCGCCTGCCCCATGCGGGTGTAGAAGGCCAGCGCCAGCACATAGACCACCAGCGTGGCATTGAGCCCGAACAGCGGTGTGGCCGACAGATAGACCCACAGTTGCACGAAATCGGTCATTCGTGGTCCCCTGGGGGCGGGGTGTGGCGCATCAGCCGCCGTAGCGCCAGCGCCGCGACGGCCAGGCCGATCCATGTCGAAATGACGATGACCAGCAGCAATCGCATGCCGTGCTCTGCCAACAGGCCCAGCTGCGTGACCACGCCCACCCCCACGGGCACGAACAGCAGCGACAGGTGGCCGAGCAGGAAGCGGGCCACGGTCTGCACGCGCTGCTGCACCGCAGGCCAGCGCAGCGCGCCCAGCAGCAGCACCATGCCGATCACCGGGCCGGGGTAGGGCAGGTGCAGCAGCCGCGACAAGGCCTCGCCCACCGACTGCAAGGTCAGCAGGATGGCCAGGCCCTGGAGCACCTGCATGGCGGCGCCTTGGAAGGGTGGCGTCAGGCGCGGGGCAGCGACGCCAGACCCGGTTCGCTGGCCAGGGTCTTCATCATGCCCATGTCCCCGCAGCGGTTGGGCGTGGGGATGACCTTGCCGGGGTTGAGCAGGCTCTGCGGGTCGAAGGCGAGCTTGAGGCCCTGCATCTGTTCCAGTTCCGCATCGGTGAACTGCACACGCATGCTGGCGAGCTTTTCCACGCCCACGCCGTGTTCGCCCGTGATGGCGCCGCCCATGGCGACGCTGGTGTCCATGATGTCGGCGCCAAACGCTTCGGCGCGGCGCAGCTGGTCGGCGTCGTTGGCATCGAACAGGATCAGCGGGTGCAGATTGCCGTCCCCCGCGTGGAACACGTTGGCGCAGCGCAGGCCGTATTTTTTCTCCATGTCCTGGATGGCGAGCAGGATGTCGGCCAGGCGCTTGCGCGGGATGGTCGAGTCCATGCACATGTAGTCGGGGCTGATGCGACCGCTGGCCGGGAAGGCGTTCTTGCGCCCGCTCCAGAAGCGCAGGCGCTCGGCCTCGCTGGTGCTCACCGACAGCGCGGTCGCGCCTGCGTGGCTGAGCACGGCGCTCATGCGCGCGATCTCTTCCTCCACCTCCTCGGGCGTGCCGTCGCTCTCGCACAGCAAAATAGCCTCGGCCGTGAGGTCGTAGCCGGCGTNNNNTTGCGCACGTCGTCGAAGCTGGCCATGATGCAGCGCGCCAGTTGCGGCCTGGGCACGAGCTTGACGGTGACTTCGAGCGCCACGGCCAGCATGCCTTCGCTGCCGATCACGGCGGCCAGCAGGTCGTAGCCCGGCGCGTCCAGCGCCTCGCTGCCGAAGGTGACTTCTTCGCCCTCGGCGGTGAAGCCGCGCACGCGCAGCACGTTGTGCACCGTCAGGCCGTATTTGAGGCAGTGCACGCCGCCCGAGTTCTCGGCGATGTTGCCGCCGATGGTGCAGGCGATCTGGCTGCTCGGGTCGGGTGCGTANNTACAGGCCGTACGGCGCGGCGGCTTCGCTGATGGCGAGGTTGCGCACGCCGCACTGCACGCGCGCGGTGCGGCTCACCGGGTCCAGCGACAGGATCTGGTTGAACTTGGCCAGCGAGAGCGTCACGCCCAGCGCATGCGGCAGTGCGCCACCCGACAGCCCCGTGGCAGCGCCGCGCGCCACCACAGGCACGTCCAGGCGATGGCAGGTGCGCAGAACGGCCTGCACCTGTGCCTCGGTCTCGGGCAGCACCACCACCAGCGGGCGCTGGCGGTAGGCCGTGAGGCCGTCGCATTCGTAGGGCGTGGTGTCTTCGGCGTGCCACAGCAGCGCGTGTGCGGGCAGGTGCTGCAGCAGGGTCTGCACCACCTCGGCCTGGCGCGTGGCGCGTTCGGTGGACGGTGCGGTGGTTCCGGGGGCGGTGCTGGCGGTGTTCATGGGCTCCACTGTAGCGCCATGCGCGCCCGCGCGGGGCTGATGTTTATTGCAATGCGGCGTGAATTGCGCTGCAGGCCGGCCAGTAAATTGCTATTGAATGTATAGCTGTTTGCGCTTGATGGGTAAGCGTTTGAGGTTAATTTCAATCAAAAAATGGTTTTGCGCAACCATTCGGCGAAGGCCGCGCACTCCCAGCGGTCCATGGTGCCCGTGCGCCAGCACAGGTAGTGGGCGTGGGGGCTGGGGGCGTCGTGGTCGAACAGGCGCACCAGGGTGCCGTTTTCGATCCAGGGGGCGCCCAGCTTCAGGCGTACCAGCGCCACGCCCATGCCGGCGGAGGCGGCGTCGCACATCAGGCCGACATCGTTGAACTGCGAGCCTTCGCGCGGCTCGGGCCAGTCCAGCCCCTCGGCCGCGAACCAGGTGCGCCAGGGCTCCAGCGGGCTGCGCAGCAGGGTGGTGGGGTCGAGTTCGTCGGTGCGTTCGAACGGGCCGTGCTCGCGCAGCCAGGCGGGCGAGGCCAGAGGCGTGACCACGTCGCGGGCGATTTCGGTGTGCTCGACGTCGGCGTAGTGCCCGGTGCCAAAGCGCACCATCAGGTCGGCGTCTTCGGCCACCACGTCCAGCAGCGGGATGGAGATCTGCAGCGCCAGGTCGATCTCGGGATACACCTCGGTGAACTGGCGCAGGCGCGGGATCAGGATCACGCGTGCAAAGGTGGGCGTCACGGCCAGCTTCAGGCGGCGCTTGCCGGGCGTGCTGGAGAGGCCTGGAAAACGCTGCAGCGCCGAGAGACCCTCGCGCACATGGGCCAGGTAGGCAATGCCGTCGGTGGTGAGGGAAAAGTCGGCCCGGCCAAACAGCTGCGTGCCCAGAATCTGTTCGAGCTGCTTGACGCGGTGGCTCACGGCGCTGGGCGTGACGCACAGCTCGTCGGCCGTGAGCGTGACGCTGCGCAGCCGGGCCAGCGCCTCGAAGGTCAGCAGGCACTGGATGGGCGGGATGCGCCGCGCCCCTGAGCCGGGGGCGGTGTCCTGCGGGGCGCGTTCCGTGGCCATGCCGGGTGCCCTGGTCAGCGGAACACAACCGTGCGGTGGCCATTGAGCAGCACGCGGTGCTCGCTGTGCCACTTCACGGCGCGCGCCAGCACCTGGCTTTCGGTGTCGCGGCCGCGTGCGGTGAGGTCTTCCACGGTGTCGGTGTGGTCGGCACGGGCCACGTCCTGCTCGATGATCGGGCCTTCGTCGAGGTCGGCCGTCACGTAGTGCGCCGTGGCGCCGATGAGTTTCACGCCCCGGTCGTGCGCCTGGTAATAGGGCTTGGCGCCCTTGAAGCTGGGCAGGAAGCTGTGGTGGATGTTGATGGCGCGGCCGGCCAGCTTGCTGCACAGGTCGTTCGACAGCACCTGCATGTAGCGCGCCAGCACCACGAGTTCGGCGCCCTCCTGTTCGATGATCTCGAACTGGCGCGCCTCGGCCTGGGCCTTGGTCGCGGCCGTCACCGGGATGTGGTGGAACGGCACGTTGTAGCTGGCCGCAAGCTGGTAGAAGTCGCGGTGGTTGCTGATGATGGCGGCAATATCCACCGGCAGCAGGCCCGATTTCCAGCGGAACAGCAGGTCGTTGAGGCAGTGGCCCTCGCGGCTGACCATGATGACGGTGCGCATGGGCGCGGCCAGGGCGTGCAGGCTCCAGCGCATCTGGTGCGGCTCGGCGAAGGCCTGCAGGTGCTCGCGCAGCGTGGCATGGTTGTGGCGTTCACAGGCGAACTGCACGCGCATGAAGAACAGGCCGGTGCCGTGGTCGTTGAACTGGGCGGCTTCCTCGATGTTGCCGCCGTGTTCCAGCAGAAAGCCGGAAACGGCGTGCACCAGCCCCAGTCGGTCGGGGCAGGAGAGGGTGAGAACGTAGGCATGGGGTTTCATAACAGCGCCATTGTGGCAGCAGCCACCCCCGGTTTCGCCAGCAGGTACCCGCCGGGTGTCAGCGCGCCGGTGCGGCCTGCCAGCGCTCGCGCAGCGGGGCGCAGGCGTCGTCGGGCGGCAGATCGGGCGTCTGGAACAGCAAGTCCGCTTCTGATTTGATAGCTTTTTCCACAATGCCGGTGTGCGCTATCACCACTTTTGGCGTGATGGTTTCGGGCAGATGCACCGGCACGCCCAGGCTGCGCTTGACGTGGGCAGCGCCCGCCACCACCAGCACCACCTTGCCGGGGCGCTGCGCAGATGCTGCGGTCTGGGCCATGCGCAGGTCGCGCGCCACCTGCACGCGGGCCATGCCGGGCACGCGCGGCTCGGGCAGCAGGCCGCAATGGCCGTCGCGCACGGCCTGGCGCTGGCGCTCCAGCGCGGCGGGGCTCAGCAGGGCGTCGAGGGTGGAGTCGGTCAGCGCGGTGCGCAGCTCGCGCCGGGGCAGGTTGCCGCCGNNGCACCGGCACGCCTGCGCGCACGGCCGCCATGGCCACCGGCCCGTACTGCAGCCAGGGCCAGGCGCCATCGTTCCATGCCAGTGCGGCCTGCACGGCGGATTCGCTCGCGTCCGGCGGCAGGCCCTGGGTGCTGTGGCCCTGCTCGGCCATCTCCAGTATCAGCGCGGCCAGTCGGCCCTGGCGGGTCAGCCATTCGACCGCTTCGCGCTGCATCTGCTGGTGCTGCGGCGCGTCGTGTCGCTCGCCCAGCAGCAGCATGTCGGATGGCAGCAGCGTGTGCAGCACGCCGGGCCAGGATGCGCGTGTCGGGGCGATCTGGGCGCACCCGGAAAGCGCCAGAAAAAGGGCCGCCAGGGTGGCGGGAAGGAGCAGATGCAAGCGTCGGTACATAGGCTGCCATGCTACTGCTTTGCGAGCATTCCGGCGCGGCTCTGCAATGGCCTGCGATGGATCGGACGGGGAATGTGGACCAGGGAAAACCCTGGTGTCAGGATTGCGTCAAAAAAATCGCAACAAAAAATTACAACCCTTTTAAATCAATGCGTTACGCGCGTCCGGCGGCATTGGCAGGAAAATCCCGGGGGGCCGCAGGGGCCTGAAACGCTACACTGCCCGGTTACTGGCGCACGGTCTGCACCGTGCGCGCCAAGCCCCTCCGCACGTGCTGCCGGAAAGGGGTTGTCCGCAGGAAAAATCAACGGGATTGCTACCATGAAGCGAGAAAACCTGGGCCGCGCCCACGACGTCACGGCCACCCAGCCCATCAGCCTCGATGTGCTGAAGGAAAAATACCTCAAGGCAGGCGAAACCAGTGCCGAGGACCTGTTCCGGCGCGTGGCCAGGGCGCTGGCGTCGGTGGAAAAACCGGAAGAACGCGAAAAATACGAGGCCCTGTTCCTGGCCAACATGCACGCGGGGGCTATTGGCGCCGGGCGCATCATGAGCGCGGCCGGCACCGACATCCAGGCCACGCTGATCAACTGTTTCGTCCAGCCCGTGGGTGACTGCATCCAGGGCGTGGACGACGAGGGCTTCCCCGGTATTTACGAAGCCCTGCGCGAGGCCGCTGAAACCATGCGCCGCGGCGGCGGCGTGGGCTATGACTTCTCGCGCATCCGCCCGCGCGGCGCCGAGGTCAAGGGCACGCACTCCATGGCGTCCGGCCCGTGCAGCTACATCAATGTGTTCGATCAATCGTGTTCCACGGTCGAGAGCGCCGGTGCGCGCCGCGGTGCGCAGATGGGCGTGCTGCGCATTGATCATCCCGATGTGCACGACTTCATCACGGCCAAGCGCACCCCGGGCCGCTGGAACAACTTCAACGTCTCGGTGGGCGTGAGCGACGCTTTCATCCAGGCCGTGGTGGACGACCAGCCCTGGGAACTGGTGCACAAGGCACGCCCCGGTGCCACCGTGATGGAGCAGGGCGCCTACCAGCGTGCCGACGGTCTGTGGGTCTATCAGAGCCTGCCCGCGCGCGAGCTGTGGGACACCATCATGAAGTCGACCTACGACTTCGCCGAACCCGGCATTCTGTTCCTGGACCACATCAACCAGGACAACAACCTGCGCTACTGCGAGCAGATCGCCGCCACCAACCCCTGCGGCGAGCAGCCCCTGCCGTCCTACGGCTGCTGCGACCTCGGCCCCATCATCCTGACACGCTTCGTGCGCAACCCCTTCGGCTTCGATGGCGTGGCGTCGTTTGACTTCGAGTCGTTTGCCAAGTCGGTGGCCCTGCAGGTGCGCGCACTCGACAACGTACTCGACGTCACCTTCTGGCCGCTGCCGCAGCAGGACGCCGAAGCCAAGGCCAAGCGCCGCATCGGCGTGGGCTTCACCGGCATGGGCAACACCCTGGCCATGCTGTGCCTGCGCTATGACAGCGCCGAGGGCCGCGCCATGGCCGCGCGCATCGCCGAATACATGCGCGACAGCGCCTATGGCGCTTCGGTCGAACTGGCGCGCGAGAAGGGGGCCTTTCCCCAGTTCAATGCCGACGGCTACCTGGCCGACGGCACCTTCGCCAGCCGCCTGCCCGCCGCGCTCAAAAAACAGATCCGCCAGCACGGCATCCGCAACAGCCACCTGCTGTCGATTGCGCCCACCGGCACCGTCAGCCTGGCGTTCGCCGACAACGCCTCCAACGGCATCGAGCCGCCGTTCTCCTGGATGTACAAGCGCAAGAAGCGCGAGGCCGACGGCAGCATGGCCGAGTACGCCGTGGAAGACCATTCGTGGCGCCTGTACCGCGAGCTGGGCGGCGATGTGTCCAATCTGCCCGAGTACTTTGTCTCGGCGCTGGAGATGTCGGCGCAGGACCACATCGCCATGATGGAGACGGTGCAGCCCTTCGTGGACACAGCTATCTCCAAGACCGTCAACATCCCGGCCGACTACCCCTACGACGACTTCAAGGGCCTGTATCTGCAGGCCTGGCGCGCGCGTCTCAAGGGCCTGGCCACCTACCGCCCGAACAACATCCTGGGTTCGGTGCTCGAAGTGCACGCCGCGCCCGAGGCCGACAAGCAGACCCCCGCCGCGCCCGAAGCCCCGCCCGTGGACCCGATGCGCACCGTGATCGAGAGCCGCCCCAAGGGCGCCCTCTCGGCCGTGGCCGAAAAGGTGGATTACTGGACGCAGGAAGGC
>DMZZ01000071.1:0-3903 GCA_003484805.1 Comamonadaceae bacterium
GCCTCCGGCGCGGGCGGCCAGCACATCAACAAGACCGACTCGGCCGTGCGCCTGACGCACATCCCCACCGGTATCGTGGTGCAGTGCCAGGACGGCCGCAGCCAGCACGGCAACCGCGATATTGCCTGGCAGCGCCTGCGCTCCAAGCTCTACGACCACGAGATGCGCAAGCGCCAGGAAGAAGCGCAGAAGTTGGAAGACACCAAGACCGATGTCGGCTGGGGCCACCAGATCCGCTCTTACGTGCTGGACAACAGCCGCATCAAGGATCTGCGCACCAACGTCGAAATCTCCGCCACGCAAAAAGTGCTGGACGGCGACCTCGACGCATTCATCGAAGCCTCGCTCAAGCAGGGCATTTAAGGAAAACCCATGCCATCAATGCGTGACGGGCAGGCCCAGGCCACCGCCATCCTCCGTGCCGACTACCAGGCCCCCGCCTGGTGGATCGACACCGTGGACCTGGCGTTCGACCTGGACCCCGCCAAGACCCGGGTGCTCAACAAGATGCGCGTGCGCCGCAACAGCGCCGTGCCCGCCCAGCCGCTGCGCCTGCACGGCGAGGAGCTGAACCTCTCGCGCGTGCTGGTCAACGGCGCGGGCACCTCGTTCAAGATGGACGGCGACCAGCTCGTGCTGGAGAACCTGCCCGAAGGCTTTGACGCCTTCGACCTGGAGATCTTCACCACCTGCGCACCGGCCAAGAACACCCAGCTCATGGGCCTGTACGTCAGCCAGGGCACGTTTTTCACGCAGTGCGAGGCCGAGGGCTTCCGGCGCATCACCTACTTTTTAGACCGGCCTGACGTCATGGCCAGCTACACCGTGGTGCTGCGTGCCGACAAGGCGCTCTACCCGGTGCTGCTGTCCAACGGCAACCTGGTCGAACAGGGCGAGCTCGAAGACGGTCGCCACTTCGCCAAGTGGGTCGACCCGCACAAGAAACCCTGCTACCTTTTCGCCCTGGTGGCGGGCAAACTGGTAGCGCGCCAGCAGCGCATCGTTTCGCGCGCGGGCAACGAGCACCTGCTGGAGGTCTATGTGCGCCCCGGCGACCTGGGCAAAACCGAGCACGCGATGAACTCGCTCATGGCCAGCGTGGCCTGGGACGAGGCGCGCTTTGGCCTGCCGCTCGACCTGGAGCGCTTCATGATCGTCGCTACCAGCGACTTCAACATGGGCGCCATGGAGAACAAGGGCCTGAACATCTTCAACACGAAGTACGTTCTGGCCAGCGAGGCCACCGCTACCGATACCGATTTTGCCAACATCGAAAGCGTGGTCGGCCACGAGTACTTCCACAACTGGACGGGCAACCGCGTCACCTGCCGCGACTGGTTCCAGCTCAGCCTGAAGGAAGGCCTGACCGTTTTTCGCGACCAGGAATTCAGCATGGACCTGGCGGGCAGCCCCTCGGCGCGCGCCGTCAAGCGCATCGAGGACGTGCGCGTGCTGCGCACCGCCCAGTTCCCCGAAGATGCCGGCCCCATGGCCCACCCGGTGCGGCCCGACAGCTACATCGAGATCAACAACTTCTACACCGTCACCATCTACGAGAAGGGTGCCGAGGTCGTGCGCATGATGCACACCCTGGTCGGCCGCGACGGTTTCGCCCGGGGCATGAAGCTCTATTTCGAGCGCCATGACGGCCAGGCCGTGACCTGCGACGACTTCGCAGGCGCCATCGCCGACGCCAACCCCGCCAGCGATCTGGCACGCTTGCTGCCCCAGTTCAAGCACTGGTACAGCCAGGCCGGTACGCCGCATGTGCGCGCCACGGGCCAGTACGACGCGGCGGCGCGCCGCTACACGCTCACGCTCACCCAGAGCTGCGCCGCCACGCCAGGGCAGCCGGTCAAGGCACCTTTCGTCATACCCGTGGAGCTGGGCCTGCTCGCACAGGACGGCAGCGCCTTGCCCTTGCAGCTCGACGGCGAATCCACCGCCGGCGCCACCACGCGCACCGTGGTGCTGGCCGAGCCCAGCCTGCAGCTGACCTTCGTGAACGTGGACGGCGCGCCAGTGCCCTCGCTGCTGCGCGGTTTCAGCGCCCCGGTGGTGCTGGACCATGACTACAGCGATGCAGACCTGCTGACCCTGCTGGCAAACGACGCCGATGCGTTCAACCGCTGGGAGGCCGGCCAGCGCCTGGCCCTGCGCATTGCTATCAATACAATAGCTGACAGCGCAATCCAGGCGGACGCCAAGGGCCAGATCGGGCAACAAATCCTGCCCGACAGCTTTGTCCAGGCCATGCGCGGCGTGCTGCGCCACCCGCAGCTCGACGCCGCCTTCAAGGAACTGGCGCTCTCGCTGCCGTCCGAGACCTACATCGCCGAACAGCTCGACGTGGTGGACCCGCAGCGCGTGCACGCCGTGCGTGAAGCCATGCGCCTGCAGCTTGCCCTGGCGCTGCAGGACGACTGGCAATGGGCTTACGAGCAGCACCAGCAGACGGGCGCTTATCGGCCCGACGCCACCTCGGCCGGGCGCCGCGCCCTCACCGGCATGGCGCTGTCCATGCTGTGCCTGGCAGCGCAGCACACGGGCGATGCAGTATGGCCTGGCAAGACGCTGCAGCGCTTCAAGGATGCGGGCAACATGACCGACCGCTTCAACGCGCTCGCCGCGCTGGTCGGCAGCGGCCACGCCCTGGCCGCACCGGCACTGGCACGCTTCCACCAGCTTTTCAAGGACGAGCCCCTGGTCATCGACAAGTGGTTCGCGCTGCAGGCCGGTGCCAGCGACCGTGGCGGCCATGTGCTGCCCATCGTGCGCCAGCTCCTGCAACACCCCGACTTCAGCCTCAAGAACCCCAACCGCGCACGCAGCGTCATCTTCAGCTACTGCAGCGCCAATCCCGGCGCTTTCCATCGGCCGGACGCCGCAGGCTACGTGTTCTGGAGCGAACGCGTCATCGAACTCGACGCCATCAACCCGCAGGTGGCCGCACGCCTGGCACGGGCCATGGACCGCTGGAAGAAACTGGCCGAGCCCTGGCGCACAGCCGCGCGCGAGGCCATCGCCCGCGTGGCGGCTCGCGAGGGCTTGAGCAACGATGTACGCGAGGTCGTCACCCGCGCACTGGCCGACGAATAAGGAGAACGAACCCATGGCAAAACGAATCAGCCTGACCCGCTACCTGGTGGAACAGCAGCGCGTGGATGGCCTCATCCCCGGCCAACTGCGCCTGCTGCTCGAAGTGGTGGCCCGCGCCTGCAAAAGCATCAGCCATGCCGTCAACAAGGGGGCGTTGGGCGGTGTCCTCGGCAGCGCCGATAGCGAGAACGTGCAGGGCGAAGTGCAGAAAAAGCTCGACATCATCGCCAACGAGGTGCTGATCGAGGCCAACGAATGGGGCGGCCACCTGGCTGGCATGGCCTCGGAAGAAATGGACGGCATCTACGTCGTGCCCAACCGCTACCCGCAAGGCGAATACCTGCTGCTGTTCGATCCCCTCGATGGCTCCAGCAACATCGATGTGAACGTCAGCATCGGCACCATCTTCAGCGTGCTCAAGATGCCCGAAGACGACCGTGGCGTGGACGCGGGCGACTTTCTGCAAAAGGGCAGCCAGCAGGTGGCCGCCGGCTACTGCGTCTATGGCCCGCAAACCACCCTGGTGCTGACCGTGGGCGACGGCGTGGCCATGTTCACGCTCGACCGTGAGCAGGGTTCGTTCGTGCTGACGCAGGAAAATGTCCGCATCCCTGCGGACACGAAAGAATTTGCCATCAACATGAGCAACATGCGCCACTGGGACGAGCCGGTCAAGCGCTACATCGACGAATGCCTGCAGGGCAAGGACGGCCCGCGCGGCAAGGACTTCAACATGCGCTGGATCGCCAGCATGGTGGCCGACGTGCACCGCATCATGACGCGCGGCGGCATCTTCATGTACCC
>DMZZ01000071.1:3948-5472 GCA_003484805.1 Comamonadaceae bacterium
CAGTTGCATGAACGCGTCAGCGTGATCCTCGGCTCAAAAAATGAGGTGGACCGCGTGACAAGCTATCATTCCACGCTATAATTTGAGGCTTAGGCCGGTGTAGCTCAGTCGGTAGAGCAGCTCATTCGTAATGAGAAGGTCGGGTGTTCGATTCATCTCTCCGGCACCAAATGAAGGCCCCTGATTCGCAAGAGTCAGGGGCTTTTTCATGTAGTCAGAATGTGCCCGCGAGGACATTATCCAAGCGCGAGGCTGCAACCTGCCAGCCTTCCGGCGTCACGTGGGCATAGCGTTCCACCATTTCCCGCGTCTTCCAACCGCCCAACCGCTGCAACTTGTGGGTGGGCGTTCCCGCCTGCCGGTGCCATGTTGCAAAGGTGTGCCGCAAGTCATGCCACCGGAAATCCTCAATACCCGCACGCTTGAGCGCCGCCCACCATGCCTTGGCAATGACCTGCACGATGGGCTTGCCTTCATAGGTGACAACGTGTGTCGGGTGAGAAAGACTGAATTGGTTGGTTGATGCGTCAAACCCAGCGCAAGGAATCCGGGAGCCAAGTGGCCGTCGCCTGGCTGTTGGTGGCAGCCACCTGCGTGGGAGGCCACAGCAGGTCGTCCAGCAGAGCGACAGTGTCACCCAGACTGGCTGCTTCGATTCGGTTCTTGTTCAAAAAGGCCTGCCACTGACGCAGCTTGGCGGCGTCTTCGCTGAACTCCTTGGTCAGGGCCATGGGGCGCTCTGTGGGCAGCGCCGTCGTTCGGCGGGCAAAAGTGGCGGCAATGGCTACGGCCAGCGTGGCGCCATCCAGTTCCGTGCGCTGTGCAATCACCGCGAGATCGAAGAAATCCTTCATGCGGCTGTTTGTCCGCCCCAGCATCACCATGGCCTGGTACTTCTCGGCAATCACGGTGTAGACCGGATAGACCCGCAGCGTGGGAGCCTTGAAGTCATTCAGCAAAGTGGGATACGCCACGGTCTGCGGCCCCGGCGTCACGGCGTCCCCAAATCCCACGTCGATCTGCAGGGCGCAGCGTGCGGAACCTATGCGTGCCACCAGCGAAATGCGGGTGCCGCCATAGGTGTTGTCCTCGCGAATGGCCTGCGCCTGCACGGATTGGGGATCAAACAGGATGCCGTCACCCAGTTCCATGGCACCGACTTCGCGGAACGTGGCGATCAGGTTCACCTCATCGTCGGGGCCAAAGCCCAGCAGGTCGGCATCCCGTGTTGGGCGGTGCGGGGTGTCGTACCACAGCGCAAAGAGCAGCGCTCCCTTCAGCAAAAAACTGTCGGCATACGGCGAGGTGCTGACCCGGGCCAGCAGGCGCTCCATCGCAAAGCGGTTGAGTAGCAGGCTGTAGTCGTCACCTCGTTGCCTGGCGAGTGCCAGCAAACGGGCCAGGATGGATGCGGGGAGGTTTTCGCTCATTGCGTCACTGCCTCCAGGTAGGGCTGCATGACACGTTCGACGCGGTTGATCTTGGCGAAGTGGCTCAGTTCGTCCATGGTGACTTTGCGGCTGT
>DMZZ01000070.1:0-3504 GCA_003484805.1 Comamonadaceae bacterium
GTGAGTGATGCACGAGGGCCTGGCCGCATGCGGGCCCTGCACGCCAACATGGGCATGAATCAACGTGTTTTCGCGCGGTATGCCGCCATGGTGGAGAACCACCCCATGAGCCACGCCTGACCGGGACGCACCATGCCGCTTGGAACCCTGGACCGCAGAGCCCCCTCCTTCTTCCGGCAGGGGCCCTCGGCCCTTTCGCAACTTGTCCTGTACAGCGCCTTGGCGCTGTTTTTGATGGTGGCCGATGCCCGTTTCAGGGTGACAGAGCCGCTGCGCAAGGCCGTGGCCACCGTGCTGTATCCCGCCCAGTGGCTCATGCTCCAGCCCGTGGCCATGGTGGATCACGCCATCCGGTATTTTCAGTCCCTGGATAGCGCACAGGCGCAGTCTGATGCCGCGCGCAAGCAGCTGACCCTGCTGGCGCAGCGCGCCCACCAGGCGGATCAGCTGGGGCAGGAGAATGACCGCCTGCGGCGATTGCTCGACCTGCGCGAGCGCTTGCAAGTGCCTGCCCAGGCGGCACAGATTCTTTACGATACGGCCGACCCGTACTCGCGGCGGGTCATGGTGGATCGGGGTCAGGATGCAGGCGTGATACCGGGCTCGCCCGTGCTCGACGGCTCAGGCATTCTGGGCCAGGTGACACGGGTCTATCCGTTTGTGAGCGAGGTCACGCTGCTGACCGACCGTGAGCAGGCCATCCCGGTTCTCAACAGCCGCACCAGTGCCCGGGGCGTGGCGTATGGCGACCCGGTCGCGAGCCACGGCGGCGGCATCGAGTTGCGCTTCGTGTCCGCCAACGCCGATGTCCAGGAAGGCGATCAGCTCACGACCAGCGGCCTCGATGGGGTGTACCCGCCCGGTCTGCCGGTGGCCCGTGTGGTG
This sequence comes from Comamonadaceae bacterium, assembly GCA_003484805.1. Classification (GTDB taxonomy): domain Bacteria; phylum Pseudomonadota; class Gammaproteobacteria; order Burkholderiales; family Burkholderiaceae_C; genus Simplicispira. The sequence goes on from DMZZ01000070.1 coordinate 886, forward strand.
CGGGTCGAGCGGCGGGCCGATTCAGCTTTCGCGCGGATCTATTGCGAACCTGCGGCCGCGATCCAGGGGGCGCGCCATGTGTTGCTGCTGCAGCCTCTGACCGGCCAGCTGCCGCAACGCCCCGAGCCCGACCAGCCCGAAACGGCGGTCCGTAAAAAAGGCCGCAAATGAAGATCTGCCAGAAGAGACCGGCTTGCGCCTGCCGCAGCGAGGAAGGGTCGCCATGATCATGCCGCGTGGGCAGCAGCTATTGCTGCCGGTCAACCCCGTCTTCATTGGTGCCAGCCTCGCCGCTGCACTGGCGTTCAATATGCTGCCCTTGGGGCGCGCACCCTGGATGCCGGACGCGCTTATCGTGCTGCTGGCTTTCTGGGGGGTGCACCAGCCACTGCGGGTGGGGATGGGAATCGCCTTTCTGCTGGGGCTGTGCATGGATGTGCAGCAATCAGCCTTGCTGGGACAGCATGCGCTGGCCTACGTGGCGTTGCTGTATGGCACCGAGCGCATCCACCGGCGTGTCCTGTGGTTTCGGCCTTTGGCGCAATCGCTGCAGATGATCGGACTGTTCTTTGCCGCCCATGCGGTGCATCTGTTGGTCGGCATGGGTGCGGGCGGGGCTTGGCCGGGGTTTTCGATGCTGCTGTCCCCACTGTTCGAAACGCTGCTCTGGCCTTTGGCCAGCTGGGTGCTGCTCGCACCGCAGCGCCGCTCGCTGGACCACAACGAAAATCGTCCGCAATGACTCGCCTCGAAGGATCGCTGGCACGCCTGCGGGGCAGCGCCGCCCCGCAGGCGACCCTCGTTGATGCCGTTGGGTTGTCATGACTGAATTGCGCAATGTCCAACTCGATGCGCGGCGTTTTCGTCTGCGCGTTCTGGTCGTGGCTGCGGTGGTTTTTGCGGCTTTCTGCCTGGTTCTCGCACGGCTGGTGTTTCTGCAGGTCGTGCGGCATGAAGACCTGGCGGAGCAGGCGGAAAGCAACCGTACCGCCGTGGTGCCCATCGTGCCCAACCGGGGGCTCATCCTCGATCGCAACGGCGTGGTTCTGGCCACCAACTATGCCGCCTATACGTTGGAGATCACGCCGTCCCGGGTGGCGAACCTTGACGAGACCATTGAGACACTGGGGCAGGTGATCGATATCCAACTGCGTGACAAGCGCCGTTTCCGGCGCCTGATGGATGAATCCCGTGGGTTCGAATCCCTGCCCATCCGCACCCGCCTGACCGATGAGGAGGTGGCGCGCTTTACGGCACAGCGCTACCGTTTCCCCGGAGTGGATGTGAAGGCGCGGTTGTTCCGCAACTACCCGCTGGGAGNNGTGGGCAGCCATGCCATCGGCTACATCGGCCGCATCAACCAGACGGAAAAAGCGCGCATCCAGGATTCGGACGACGAAGCCAACTACCGGGGCACCGAATACATCGGCAAACTGGGAATAGAGCAGAGTTTCGAGACGCAGCTGCATGGCACCACCGGGGTGGAGCAGATGGAGACGTCGGCCGGGGGGCGCGCCGTGCGCAGGCTCGACAGTTTTCCTGCCACCCCGGGGCAGACGGTGACGCTGTCGCTCGACATCAAGCTGCAAAAACTCATCGAGGATCTGTACGGCGAGCGCCGCGGCGCGCTGGTGGCCATCGATCCGCGCAATGGCGAAATACTGGCGCTGGTCAGCAAGCCCACGTTCGACCCGAACCTGTTCGTCGAAGGCATTGACGTCGAGAACTGGAACGCGCTCAACAATTCGCTGGACAAGCCCCTGCTCAACCGCGCCCTGCGCGGGACCTATCCACCCGGCTCCACGTACAAGCCGTTCATGGGCATGGCGGCCCTGGAAACCGGCAAGCGCACGCCGGGGACCATCACCATGGACAACGGCTCCTGGACCTTTGGGGGGCATACCTTCCGAAGCCATGGCGACCATGGTCTGGGTGCGGTCGACATGCACCGCAGCATCGTGCAGTCGAGCAATGTGTACTACTACCAGCTGGCCAACGACATGGGCGTGGATGCCATGCACGACTTCATGAAGCCGCTGGGCTTTGGTCAGATCACCGGAATCGATCTGAATGGCGAAGTGCGCGGGGTCTTGCCCAGCCAGGCCTGGAAGCGCGATGCCTACCGCCGTCCCGAGCAGAAAAAATGGTACGCCGGAGAAACCATCTCGCTGGGCATCGGCCAAGGCTACAACAATTTCACCATGCTGCAACTGGCGCTGGCCACCGCCACCCTGGTCAACGGAGGCGTGCAGCACCGGCCCCATCTGGGGATTGCCACGATGGATGCCGTGACGCGGGAACCCCGTTCGATCGAGCAGGCCCCGGCCGTGAATCTGGGCTACAAACCCTCCAATGTCGAAGTGATCAAGCGCGCCATGGTGGCGGTGACCCAGGGCGGTACCTCGACGCGTGTCTTTGCCGGGGCGCGTTACCTCTCCGGCGGCAAGACGGGCACGGCGCAGGCGGTGACGATCGGGCAGAAGGAGAAGTACAACGCGGCCAAGATGGAGGAGCGCCAGCGTGACCATGCCCTCTATATCGATTTCGCGCCCGCCGACGAGTCGCGCATCGCCATTGCGGCCATTGTCGAGAACGTCGGGTTCGGTGCCGCCCATGCGG
>DMZZ01000171.1:0-11617 GCA_003484805.1 Comamonadaceae bacterium
CCCCTGCCGCACCAACTCTCGCACTCGCTCCGCTACCTCCGCTGTCAACACCTTGTAGCGGTACTTCGTGACCCACACAAAGTGATACTCAATCTGAAATACCGTGTGGCTGCCGTATCTGTATTCCATCTCGCACCTCCAGCTCCTTCATTCTCGTAGCTGAAGCTGACCGGCTGGAAGCCGGTGGTTTTAACCCTCTGATGGAAAATAATAGCTGCTCGCGCTTTCTGCACAAGCGCAGAAGGCTAATATGACTAGATTTTTCTGAACTGGCGCGCGACAAATGCCCAGACCAGTGCCGACGCATCAGGCCCTGCGGGATCGCTGTAATGCATGCCCGGCGCACCTCCGCTCCAGGCATGGCCCAGACCCACGATTTCTCGCAGCGTGACCTGCGCACGGCCGCGCGCCTTGAACTCGGTCACCCGCACCGCATGGCGCTTGCCCCGCTGCAAGGTGCGCACCGGGCCGGCCCGTGCGCCCAGGGGCTGCGCCCACAGCACCGCCGTGGCCGCCGCATTGCGCACCGAGACCACGGGGTCTGCGTCGCCATGCAGGATCAGCAACGGGGGCAGTCGCGCAACGCCCCCCCCTTCGGCGGCCAGCGCCCGGGGCGGATCGGGCAGGTGCGCCTCGCGCCGCCCGTGCATGGCCGCCATGGCGGTGGCTGCGGATTCAGCCGAACCGGGCGCCACGCCCGAATGCATGGCCACGGCACAGAACCGGTCGGGGTAGCGCGCCGCCATCAGCGCCGCCATGCTGGCACCGGCCGACAGGCCGGCCACCGCCACACGGGCCGTATCCACGGGGTGGCGCCGGGCCACCAGGTCGATCGCCGCCAGCAGTGTCGCCGCCTCGGCGTCGGCCTTGCCGCTGCGCCGGTCAAACCAGTTCCAGCAGCCGTGGGCATTGGCGATGCGCTCCTGCTCTGGGTAGAGCACCAGAAAACGGTGGCGCACCGCCAGGCGGTTCATGCGCGAGCTGGCCGCCAGGTCACGCCCGGTCTGACCACAGCCGTGCAGCATCACCAGCAGGGGCAGCTTCTCGCCCGAGCGCAGCACCAACCCCGGCGGAACATACAGGTGAAACCGGCGCGCACCCGCAGGGCCGGGAGCAATGCCGGCAATCCACTCTCCGCTGGCAGGCGGCGGCTTGCGCGGCGTCCGGGCCACGGGCGTCGCTTTGGGCAGGGCACGGGACGCCGCCACCGCCTTGGCACGCACAGGTTTGTTCACCCGCGAAAAGGCCTTGAGGTTGCGCCGGTAGGCACGTGTCAAGGCGGACAGGGAAAACAGCGGCGAGCGACGGGACATGGGTGGCGTGGGCTCCATCAGGGAAAACCCTTTTCACCTTAACAGCTTACGGGCCATCGCGTCTTTCGCTCTATTTTTGATAGCTTATGCCGCTTTATTCATGGGCCTTCAGGCGCGACTGAACCATGATCCTAAAAACGGCAGTTGGATGCGCCCGCCGGTGCCGTGATCGGGGTGCCAGGCAAGACGCGACGACGCTGCGGGCTCCTGCCCGCAAGGAGGAGCAACGCCGCATGGCGCCCCGAGCGCGGTGCTGGCGGATGCATAACGCGCTCACCCATCGGGTGAACACCATCGGAGCCATCAAACCTTGATTTCATGCAGCTTGGCAAGGGATACAAAGCGGTCAACTGCCGTTTTAGGATGATTCATGCAAGCCCCGTCCGGCGGTTGCCGTGCCCCGCGCCAAGGGATCGCCGAGCGCGCCACCCGGTGCATGCGTGCCACTACCTACGCGCAGCAAAAACCCCATGCCATGCGTTACCATCTCCGAGCGCTGCCCGACGGGGGCCGCAGCGGTCAGGCATGCCGTCACAAGCCATGCGTGCCCGCACCCATTGACATACCAACCTAGGAGACCCCGCACATGACCATCCTCGTCGCATACGTGCCCCGCCCCGAAGGCCGGGCCGCACTGGACAAGGGCATTGAAATCGCCAAGCGCCGCCAGGAGCCACTGCTGGTGGTGAACGCCGGCCCGGGAGGCCAGCAGGAAGACGCATCGCTGGCGGCCGGGTACGAGGTGGAGCAGGTCGAAGCCCTGCTGGAAGCGCAGGGCATCACCGCCGAATTCAAGCAGTTTGTACGGGGCAAGAGCGCCGTGGACGAAATCAACGAACTGGTCGAGTCGCGCGACATCTCCGTTCTCGTGATCGGCCTGCGCAAGCGCACCGCCGTGGGCAAGCTGCTGCTGGGCAGCGTGGCACAGGAACTGCTGATGACGGTGTCGTGCCCGGTGCTGTGCGTCAAAGCCTCCGGGGCCTGACACAACGCTATTGAATCCGTCGCAAAAAGCGCTTGCATGGCAAGCGCTTTTTTCATTTCAGGCGCACCGCTCAGAGCGCGCGGCGCAGGGCACTGACCCGCTCGGCGATGGTATCGAGATCCAGCCCGTCCTCGGCACGCGCCAGATACATCTCCAGGTCCTTCACCGCCTGCACGATATGGCCGCATTCGGCGTGGGCCAGGCCCCGGTCGCGCCACTCGACCCAGGCCTCGGGCAACAGCACGATGAGGCGGTCCTGCACCGCAATCAGGCGGGGCCAATCCTGGCTGGCTTGGTGCACCTCCTTGAGGTTGCGCAGCATGCGCGCAATGATCTCGCGGGGCTGCGCGGCCTGCAGGTACAGGCCCAGCGGCACATCGTCCAGCCCCTGCGACTCCGCGCCACGCCGGAAAGGCATCAGGCGCTCGGACAGTTCTTCGCGCGAGAGCGACTGCCCGGTGAACGGATCCATCAACACCTGGCCCCCGGGCAGCAGCGCCTTGACCATGAAATGCCCCGGAAACGCCACCCCGCGCACCTGCAGGCCCACGCCCTGGGCCAGCTCCAGCCAGAGCACACCCAGGCTGATGGGGATGCCCCGGCGCGTCTGCAGCACGGCATGCAGGTAGCTGTTTTCAGGGTCGTAGTAGTTATTGACGTTGCCACCAAAGCCCAGGTCGGCAAAGAAAAACTGGTTGAGCACCCGCAGGCGCTCCAGGGCCGGGGTATCGGGCCCCAGCCGCCGCTGCAGGCGCGCGAGCAGGTGGTCCATCTCGCCCAGCAGCTGCTGCACATCGCAGCCGGGGTACTCGTCCTGGGCGATGCTGGCCGCCGCTTCCAGCAACGGAAAGCCGTCATCACTCTGCACCAGGGCGGCAAAGTATTCCAGCGGGGTCGGCACGGTGAAATGCAGCGTCATGGTCTTGGAACGTCGAGACGATCTTGGTGTCAGCGCCGCAGCATGGCCCGCAGCTTCAGTCCACCGACCCACAGGGCCCCGAAATAGATCGCGGCAGCGCCCAACACCACCAGCGCCAGCAGGCCGACGCGCTGCAGGCTCTGGCCGCGCATCTGGATCCAGGCAAAGTGCTCCGTGGCCCACAGCAAAAACACCGCCATCAACGCACTGGCCGCCAGCACCTGCAGGCCATACAGCCACCAACCCGGCCCGGGCACAAAACTGCCGCGCCGCAACAGACCCACAAGCAGCCACAGGGCGTTGATGAGCGCACCCAAACCGATGGAAAGCGCCAGCCCTGCATGCGCCATGAAGGGCACGAGCGCAATGTTGAGCAACTGGGTGATGACCAGCACCACCATGGCGATCTTCACGGGCGTGCGCACATCCTGGCTGGCGTAGTAGCCCGGCGCCAGCACCTTGATGGCCACCAGCCCGACCAGCCCCGCGCCATAACCGGCCAACGCCACGGCAATCTGATTCACGTCGCCTTCGGTGAGCTTGCCGTGGTGGAACAGCGTGGCCACCAGCGGTGTGGAAAAGGTGAGCAACGCTACCGCGCTAGGCACGGCCAGCAGCACCACAATGCGCAGGCCCCAGTCCAGCATGGCCGAGTACTTCAAGGCGTCGCCCGCAGCCTTGGCGGCCGTGAGCTGCGGGGTCAGCACCACGCCCAGAGCCACGCCCAGCAAGGCGGTGGGAAACTCCATGAGCCGGTCGGCATAAAAAAGCCAGGTCACGCTGCCTGGGGCGAGGTACGAGGCGATCTGGGTGTTGATCAGCAGTGAGATCTGCGCCACACCCACGCCCAGCAGGATGGGGCCCATCAGCACCAGCACGCGGCGCACACCAGGCTCGGCCCAGGCTGCCCGGATGGCGCCCCAGGTCACGCCGATGCGCGGCATCAGCCCCAGCCGCATCAGCGCAGGCACCTGCACGGCCAGCTGTAGCACGCCGCCCAGCATCACCCCGCCCGCCATCGCAAAAATGGGCTCGATCCCCCGCGCTTCGAGCTGCGGCGCGCCCAGCCAGGCGGCAGCGATCATGCACAGGTTGAGCAGCACCGGCGAGGCCGCGGGCACGGCAAAATGCTTCCAGGTATTGAGAATGCCCGCCGACAGCGCCACCATCGACATGAAGCCGATGTAGGGGAACATCCAGCGCGTCATGAGCACGGCAGCGTCGTAGGCCTCGCCACTTTGGCGCAGTCCGCTGGCCAGGGCCCAGACCAGCACGGGCGCACCCAGCACCCCCAGGATGCAGGTCAGCAGCAGAATCCAGGCCAGCACCGTGGCCACCGCGGCGATGAGCTGGCGCGTGGCCTCATCACCCTGCTGCGCCTTGGTGGTGGCCAGCACCGGCACAAACGCCTGGCTAAACGCCCCTTCGGCAAACAGGCGGCGAAACAGGTTGGGAATGCGGAAAGCGACGTTGAAGGCATCCGTCAGGGCGTTGGCCCCGAAGATGGAGGCCATCAGCAGGTCGCGCGCCAACCCGGTCACGCGCGAGGCCAGGGTCAGCAGGGAGACGGTAGAGGCAGCTTTGAGCAAGGTCACGGCGCCGAGTGTATGCGCTGCGCCGGCTACCGGTCTGCGGGGCGGCTGTACGCCACTTGCTGGCTGGGCTATAATCACTGGCTCTGCTGACATCATCCTCAAACACAAGGAATATCCCAAATGGCATCTACCAAGCCCAAGAAGAAGAACCCGCGCCTGGCGTCGGGCCGCAAGCGCGTCCGTCAGGACACCAAGCTCAACGCTGCGAACACCTCGCTGCGCTCCAAATACCGTACCGCTGTCAAGAACGTCGAAAAGGCTGTTCTGGCTGGCGACAAGACCAAGGCGGCCGAACTGTTCGCCAAGATGCAATCTGTGGTGGACAACGTCGCCGACAAGGGCATCTTCCACAAGAACAAGGCCTCTCGCGACAAGAGCCGCCTGTCTGCCAAGGTGAAAGCCCTGGCCCTGGCCGCCTGACCTTTCAGGCAAACAGCCCGGGTGGCCCCGCCACCCGCCGTTTGTAACGGGTGCGCTGTCCGCAGATGAAAAAACCGCCTCAGGGCGGTTTTTTTGTTGGGGCTCCGGAGAAGGAACGCCAGGGGACGTACCGCCATGGCGGCAGCACCACCCGAAGGTACCAAAAAAAGGGGTCAGCCCTTGGGGGATGCGGCGGGCGGGTCGGGCAGCAGACATGCCTCGATCGTCTGCAGTTCGTTGTCGCGCGCGAAGTTCATGACGAAATCCCAGGCCATGGGCTCGTGGTCGCGCAGGGCCCGGTTGACCACCACGCACTTGACGCCATTGAGCGTGGTGGGAATGCACCAGGGCGAATAGCTCAGGTGGCTGCCCGGGCGGGCGCCGCCGGGGCGAAAACTGCTCATGACCCCCGCCAGACGCTCGGCCCAGTCGCTCGGGCGGAAGGTTTTTCCGCTGAGCGTGACGCCCTGGATGAAAACTTCTTTGCTGGAAGGGGTGACCATCGGGTAGTGGTGAGTTAAGGACGGTGGGCAGGATCGCTGCTTGTTGCGTCGCAACACGGCATTCTAACTCTTATATAAGAGTTTACCGACGCTGAACTTACATGCCACACGACCTGGCGGCGCATTGCAGTGATGCGCAATCGTCACCAACCCCGGCGGGCACACGCCCTAGAATCGGTTCTCGCTTTTTCAGGGCCGCACCGGTTGTGGCCCGTTACCTGCCCTGTCTGGAGAACCCTGCATGACCGCTTTCATTGAGGCCGCCTCGCCCCACGTGATGAACACCTACGGCCGCGTGCCCATCGCGCTGCAGCGCGGCCAGGGTTGCCGTGTGTGGGACGTCAACGGCAAGGAGTACCTTGACGCGCTGGGCGGCATTGCCGTCAACACCCTGGGCCACAACCATGCCCGGCTGGTGCCCGCGCTGCAGCACCAGCTCACGCAGCTCATTCACACGTCCAACTACTACCACATCCCTCTTCAGGAACAGCTAGCGGCCAAGCTGGTGGAACTGTCGGGCATGCAGAACGTGTTTTTCTGCAACTCGGGCCTGGAAGCCAACGAGGCCGCGCTGAAGATCGCGCGCAAATACGGCCACGACAAAGGCATCGACAAGCCCGAAGTGGTGGTGTACGAGAAGGCCTTCCATGGCCGCTCCATCGCCACGCTTTCGGCCACAGGCAACCCCAAGGTACAGGCAGGCTTTGGCCCCCTGGTGGAGGGCTTCATCCGCGTGCCGATGAACGACATCGAGGCCATCCGCAAGGCCACCGAGGGCAACCCCAACGTGGTGGCGGTGTTCTTCGAAACCATCCAGGGCGAGGGCGGCGTGAACCCCATGCGCGTCGAGTACCTGCAGCAACTGCGCCAGCTGTGCAACGAGCGCGACTGGCTGATGATGATCGACGAGGTGCAGTGCGGCATGGGCCGCACCGGCAAGTGGTTTGCGCACCAGTGGGCGGGCATCCTGCCCGACGTGATGCCGCTGGCCAAAGGCCTGGGCTCGGGCGTGCCCGTGGGTGCCGTGGTGGCGGGCCCCAAGGCCGCCAGCGTGCTGCAGCCGGGCAACCATGGCACCACCTTTGGCGGCAACCCGCTGGCCATGCGTGCCGGTGTGGAAACCATCCGCATCATGGAAGAAGACGGCCTGCTGCAGAACGCCGCCACCGTGGGCGCGCACCTGCAGGCCGCGCTGCGGCGCGAACTGGGCGGCCTGGACGGCGTGAAGGAAGTGCGCGGCCAGGGCCTGATGATTGGCGTGGAGCTGGCCAAGCCCTGTGGCGTGCTGGTGCAACGCGCGGCCGATGCCGGGCTGCTCATCAGTGTGACCGCCGACAGCGTGGTGCGCATCGTTCCACCCCTGATCCTCACCACCACCGAGGCCGACGCCATCGTCGCGCTGCTGGCGCCGCTGGTGAAAGCCTTTCTGGCGGAATGATTCTGCCAAGCGAGACCGCCATGAAACACTATCTGCAGTTCAACGACTTCACCGCCGACGAGTACGCCTACCTGTTCGAGCGCGCCGCGCTGATCAAGAAAAAATTCAAGTCCTACGAGAAGCACCACCCGCTGGTGGACCGCACGCTGGCCATGATCTTCGAGAAGGCCAGCACCCGCACACGCGTGAGTTTCGAAGCAGGCATGTACCAGCTCGGCGGCAGCGTGGTGCACCTGACCACGGGCGACAGCCAGCTCGGCCGCGCCGAGCCGATTGAAGACAGTGCCAAGGTCATCAGCCGCATGGTGGACCTGGTGATGATCCGCACCTTCGAGCAGACCAAGATCGAGCGCTTCGCCGCGCACTCGCGCGTGCCCGTCATCAACGGCCTGACCAACGAATTCCATCCCTGCCAGATTCTGGCCGACATCTTCACCTTCATCGAGCACCGAGGCTCCATCCAGGGCAAGACGGTGGCCTGGGTCGGCGACGGCAACAACATGGCCAACACCTGGCTGCAGGCCGCCGCGCTGCTGGGCTTCAAGGTGCATGTGAGCACACCCCAGGGCTACGAAGTAGATGAAAAATTGGCCGTTGGGGCAGGCGGGACAAGCGCTGGCAGCTATCAATTTTTTAGCGATCCGCTCGAAGCCTGCAAGGGTGCCGACCTCGTCACCACCGATGTGTGGACCAGCATGGGNNCCGAGAACGAAACGCGCCGCCTCGCGTTCGCCGACTGGTGCGTGGACCAGGAGATGATGGCCGCCGCCAAGCCAGACGCCCTGTTCATGCACTGCCTGCCCGCGCACCGGGGCGAGGAAGTGGAAGCCGACGTCATCGACGGCCCCCAATCCGTCGTCTGGGACGAGGCGGAGAACAGGATGCACGTGCAGAAGGCGCTCATGGAGTACCTTCTGCTCGGCCGTGTTGCATGAAGTGCAACGCGGTGGCGCGCCAGCGCCAGCAGACTGTTTCGGCGCAGGGTCATATCCGCGCAGCGGATGTGAAGCAGCCATAGGCTGCGGGCCGCAGCCAAAACAGGATGCACGTGCAGAAGGCGCTCATGGTGTACCTTCTGCTCGGCCTTCCCTTCCTCAACCCGCTGCGGAGCCGCCAGGAACTGTCAAAACGCCCACGCCCCCAGCTGGTAGTAGTCGAACCCGCTGGTGCGCCCGCCCAGGCATTGGGCGAGGAAGTCCTCGGTCTTGCGGTACATGGCGAGGTTGTTGCTCCAGTTCTGGTTGCCGTGGCCGTCGCCGGTGAAGGTGAGGTACTCCACCTCCTTGCCCGCCTGGCGCAGCGCGGCCACCATCCGTTCGGACTGTTCCAGCTTCACGCGCGGGTCGTTCACGCCGTGCATGATGAGGATGGGCTTTTGCGCATGGGTGGCGCGGTTTCCAGCAGGCGTGCGATGTCCGTCACGCCCACCATGTCCACCGCGCAGGCAAACACTTCGGGCGTGAAGGTGGCGCCCACCAGCGCGGAATAGCCGCCATAGCTGGCTCCATAGATGGCCACGCGCTGCGGGTCGGCTACGCCGCGCCCAACGGCCCAGCGCACGCCGTCGATGAGGTCGTCGTGCATGCGGCCAGCGAATTCGCCCCTGGCTTTTTCCATGTGCGCGCGGCCGTAGCCGCTGGAGCCCCGGTAGTTGACCTGCAGCACGGCGTAGCCCCGGTTGGACAGGAAGGCGCGGCCCATGCCCCCATCGCCCCAGCGGTCGCGAGCCCAGGGGCCACCGTGCACCATCAGCACCAGGGGCAGGCCCCGGGGCACCACGCCCACAGGCAGGGTCAGGTAGCCGTGGATGGGCAGGCCATCGCGTGCGGTATAGGTGATGGGCTCGACGGGTGCCAGCGCGTCCGCGATCAGGCTCAGGCGGCTCTCCCCCAGGAACTGGGGTGCACGCCCGTCGCGCAGCAGGTAGTTGCGCGTGCCCCGGTCGGTGGCCACGGACACGGTCAGCACACGGTCGCTGCGGTCGGCGCTGGTCACATGCACTTCGGCCGGCTGCGGGCCCGCCAGCGCGGCCAGGCGCGCTGCCAGGGCCGGGTCGAACACCTCGCGCGCCGGGTAGCCCGGCATGTAATGAACCACCAACGGCTGCTGCGTGCCACGGCTGAGCGTCACGCTGTCGAGGTCCACGTCGGGCGAGGCATAGACCAGCTCCTCGGTGCCGGTGGCGAGGTCCAGGCGCACCAGCGCCAGCTTGTCGCGGCCCCGGTTGGACAGCGCCCAGGCTTTGCGCCCGTCGTCGTGCAGACCGAAGATGCGCAGCCGGTCCCAGCGGCTCCACCGCGCCACCTCCGTCCAGCCGCCGGCAGCACCCGGGCGCTCCAGGAGACTCTGGTCGCCCTGCACCACCGTGCGCGCCAGCAGGCGCCCCGCCCGGTCCACCCCCCACCAGACCACGTTGCCCGGGTTGGTGGCCAGCAGCGTCGGCGCACCGCCTTCAGGGTTCACGCGGTACAGGTCGAAGACCTTCTTGTCGCGCTGGTTCGACGTGACGATGAAGTCGGACGAGCCCTCCACCGTTTCGGCGAGCTGCGAGGCCGTGCGCGGCGCGGGCATGAGCTCGCGCAGCCCGGTGTCGGGGCCTTCGACCCGGCCGGCGTGGATGCGGGTGTTCTCGTCCCCGGTCGGGTCGGCAGTGATGGCAATCCAGCGGCTGTCAGCGCTGAAGCGGAAGGAGCGCGCGCGAATGCGGAACGCCTTGGCATCGTCGCCATCCATGGATTGGACCCAGATCGCCGGCACCACGCCATCGGTGCCAAACCAGGCGATGCGCTGCCCGTCGGGTGATACCCGGTAGCCGCCCGTGGACTGGCGGCTGGCCACGAAGTCGCGCACCGGCACCAGCTCAGGCAGCGCCCCGCCCACCAGCGCCGGGTGCGTGGGCCCGCTGGCGCAGCCCCCCAACAGCACAGAAGAAACCACCACCGCCCCCAGCCAAAGCCTGTATCGCATCTCAACCTCCCTTGTCGTGACCAGCCATGATCCACGATTGTGAAATACTGCGCAGAAGTCCGCGCCACACTCCTTCGCCCGCATGCCCGCATCTCCCCACCCCTGCCTCACCTGCGGCGCCTGCTGCGCCAGTTTTCGCGTGGACTTCTCGGAGCATGAAACCCAGGAGATGGGCGGCGACGTGCCCGACGGTCTGGCGGTGGAAGTGACGGGCGGCACACGCCGCATGCGCGGCACCGACCACAGCCCGCCGCGCTGCGCCGCGCTGACAGGCCAGGTGGGCCGCCAGGCGGCCTGTGGCATCTACGAGTGGCGCCCCTCGCCCTGCCGCGAGTTCGAGGCGGGCAGCGAGGCCTGCGACCGAGCGCGCCGCCGGCATGGGCTGGCGCCCCTCTATTTTTAAGAAAAAACGGCTCCAGCGCCCATTGGTCGGGCGCTACCAGCTATTTTTTCAATAGCAATCGGAGTGCTGCCTGGAATCTGGAGCCAACCCGCGCCAGCGTGACCGGGAGGCCGAAAGACTCTCCGCGCTGTCGGCGCTTGGGCGCCATCCAGACGGGCTTGGCCTGCCCTGGGGCTTCTGGCGGTGCACCGGGTCGGGTCGCACACCCGCCGCAATCGCTGCACGCACCGCAGGACGGCGCCTTGGCCAAGCCGGGCCGCACCCGCCCCAGGCGCTTGCGCAGCGCGGCGGGCATCCAGTACCACAGGGCATACAGGGACGCCATTGCCACGATGGCACCGACGATCAGGTCTTGCCACATGGTCAGCCCCCTCCCCATGCCAGCGCCAGCCGGTACGTCAGCCAGCTGGCACCGTAGGCCAGGGCGAACAGGTAGGTCGCCATCAGCAGCGCCAGGCGCCATGAATCGGTCTCGCGCCGCACCGTGGCCAGGGTCGAGAGGCACTGCGGAGCGAACACGAACCACACCAGCAGCGACAGCGCCGTGGCCAGCGACCACTGCTGCGCGATCAGCGGCCCCAGCTGCGCGGCCACGTCATCGCCCGAGGCCGACAGGGCATACACCGTGCCCAGCGCGCCCACCACCACCTCGCGGGCGGCCATGCCGGGCACCAGGGCCACGGCGATCTGCCAGTTGAAGCCCAGCGGCGCGAACACATGCTCCAGCGCCCGACCGATCTGCCCCGCCAGGCTGTATTCGATGGCCGGTCCGGTGGCACCCTCGGGCGGCGCAGGATAGGTGGACAGGAACCACAGCAAAACCGTGAGCGCCAGGATGATGCCGCCCACGCGCTTGAGGAAGATGGCGGCGCGCTCGTACAGCCCCAGCGCCAGGTTGCGCAGGCTGGGCACGCGGTAGGGCGGCAATTCCATCAGCAAAGGCGTGGGCCGCACTTTGCCGCGCCAGAGCTTGAGCACCGCCGCCACGGCCATGGCGCCGAGGATGCCGCCCAGGTAGAGCGCGAACATCACCAGCCCCTGCAGGTTGAACCAGCCCGCCACGGTGCGCTCGGG
>DMZZ01000171.1:11656-14334 GCA_003484805.1 Comamonadaceae bacterium
CAGGCAAAGCTGGAGAGCAGCGGGATGAACGAGCGCCCCGACAGGCCCACCGTGCCCATGAGCCGGTCGAGCAGGAAGGCCGCGCGCGGCAGGTAGCCCGAGTCTTCCAGCGCCAGGATGAAGAAGAACAGGATCAGGATCTGCGGCAGGAACACCAGCACGCCGCCCGTGCCGGCCACGATGCCGTCCACCAGCAGGCTGCGCAGCACGCCTTCGGGCAGGCGCGCCTGCAGCCACTGGCCCAGCGCATCGACCGTGCCGGTGATGGCGTCCATGGGCGCCGCCGCCCAGCTGAACACGGCCTGGAACATCAGGAACATGGTGCAGGCCAGCAGCAGCGTGCCCCACAACGGGTGCAGCACCACGCGGTCCAGGGCTTCGTCCACCTGCGGCAGGCCCTCGGGCTCGCGCACCGCCAGGCGCAGGATGCGGCGCGCCTCCTGCTGCGTGCGCAGCACCTGCTCCACGCCCTGCGGCTCCCAGGGCCGGGCGTGCACCGGCCCGGCGGGGCGCCAGCCGTCCAGCCACTGCAGCAGCTCGTGCGCGCCGCCCTTGCGGATGCCCACGGTTTCGACCACGGGCATGCCCAGCTCGCGCGCAAGCAGCGCGCGGTCGATGGCAATGCCGGCGCGCCGCGCCGCGTCGCTCATGTTCAGCGCCATCACCATGGGCAGGCCCATGGCCCGTGTTTCGAGCACCATGCGCAGGCCGAGCTGCAGATTGGTGGCATCGACCACGCACACCAGCAGGTCGGGGGTGGCCTCACCGGCCCGCTGGCCGGTGATGACGTCGCGCGTCACCGCCTCGTCGGCGCTCAGGGCGTTGAGGCTGTAGGCCCCCGGCAGATCGAGCACGCGCACCGGGTGGCCCGAGGGCGTGGTGAGCAAGCCCTCCTTGCGCTCCACCGTCACGCCGGCGTAGTTGGCCACCTTCTGGCGGCTGCCGGTGAGCAGGTTGAACAGCGCCGTCTTGCCGCTGTTGGGGTGGCCCAGCAAGGCCAGCCGCGGGCTGGCGGCCGCAGCGCTCATGTCAAGGCACCTTGCGGCGGCGTGGTACCGATGCGCACCAGCGCAGCCTCGCGGCGGCGCAGCGCAAACGTGCTGCGCCCCACCCGCACGGCCAGCGGGTCACCCCCCGGAAAGGCCCGCGCCACCACGCGCACGCGCTCGCCCGGCAGAAAGCCGATTTCGAGCAGGCGCAGCAGCAGGTCGCCATCGTGGGCGGCGGCCTCCATGTGCAAGCCCTGCACCCAGGCGTCGGTGCGCAAGGGCAGGTCTGCCAGACCGGATCCCGGGGCCTGCGCTGAGGCAGGCGCATCCATTGCAATGACGGCTTCCATGGCGGTGCAAATAATAATAATTCCTATTTGTAGATTGTAGGCCGGCACCGGCAGGCACGGCAACCGCCCCGGTCCCGCCGCGTGCAGGGGGCTTGCGCTGGATCAAGTGCGGGCGCCCCATCCCGGCTGCGGGCGTCCCGACCCCAAATAGACGACACAGCCCCGGCGCCAGGCGGTAAATTCCGGTACATGACGATGCTCTGGGACATTTCCCCCGCCGTGCACCCCGGTTCTCCGGTCTTCCCGGGCGACACCCCGTTCCGGCAGCACTGGGACAGCACCATCGGCCCGGCTAGCGCGGTGAACCTGAGCACGCTCACCTTCTCGCCCCACATCGGCGCCCACGCCGACGCCCCGCTGCACTACGACCCGCAGGGCGCCGCCATCGGCACGCTGGCGCTCGAACCCTACCTGGGCCTGTGCCGTGTGATCCATGCCATCGATTGCGGCCCGCTGATCGAGTGGGCGCACCTGGGTTCTGCGGTGCAGGGTGCCGTGCCCGCCCGCGTGCTGGTGCGCACCCGCCCGCAGGCCGCCGTGGACCACTGGGACAGCCGCTTCAGCGCCTTCGCCCCCGCCACCCTGGAATACCTGGCCGACCTGGGCGTGCGGCTGGTCGGCATCGACACGCCCAGCGTGGACCCGGCCGACAGCCCGCACCTGCCCTGCCACCAGGTGCTGCGCCAGCGCCAGATGCGCGTGCTGGAAAACCTGGTGCTCGACGAGGTACCCGAGGGCGACTACGAACTGATCGCCCTGCCGCTCAAACTGACCACGGCCGACGCCTCGCCCGTGCGGGCCGTGCTGCGCTCTCTGGCGTGAGGGCCCACATCAAATTTGCATAAAAAGTGCCAAAATCGCTTACCCATCAAGCGGAAACAGCTATTATTTAAATAGCACACTTTTCCGGCTTCTCCCTGTACCGCAACCCCACCCATGCACGCCCTGCTCCACGCCATCGCCACGATGGACCTGCCCCACGATGCCCGGCGCATCTTTCATGGCCGTGGTGGCCTGCACCCCGGCTGCGAACACTGGGCGCTGGATGCCTACCCCCCGGTGTGGGTACTGACCGCCTTTGAGCCCGCCAGCGACGACACCCTGGCAATGGTGCACACCGCACTGGCGCAGCGCTGGGAGCAACTGGCGCCCGGCCAGCCGCTCAACTGGGTCTACCAATGCCGCCACGAAGGCCGCACCGAAACCCGGCAGATGGCCGGCAGCGTGCCCGACCCCCATGTAGTGACCGAGGACGGTGCGCGCTACCGCGCGCATATGCTGCGCGGGCAGAACCACGGCCTCTTCCTCGACATGGCCGAAGGCCGTCGCTGGGTGCACG
>DMZZ01000349.1:0-9475 GCA_003484805.1 Comamonadaceae bacterium
TTTCTGCCCCGGGGGCGGGCGCCGCACGTGGGGGAGATGTTCACCTTCCCGGCGGCAGCGCGCGCGCTGCGTGCCATCGGCGCCACGCGCGGCGAGGCGTTCTACACCGGCGAGATCGCCCAGGCGCTGGCCCGGTTTTCGGCGCAGCACGGCGGCGCCCTCACGCTGGCCGACCTGGCGGCGCACCGGGTGGAGTGGGTGACGCCGATCGCGCGCAATTACCGGGGCTTCGCAGTGCACGAGATTCCGCCCAGCGGCCAGGGCATCGCCGCGCTCATGGCGCTGGGCATCCTGGAGCAGTTCGACCTTGCCAGCCTGCCCGTGGATGGCACGCAGGCCCAGCACCTGCAGATCGAGGCGATGAAGCTGGCCTTTGCCGACGTGGTCCGCTACGTGGCCGACCCCTCGTCGATGGAGGTGACTCCCGCGCAAATGCTCGATGGCGCCTACCTCGCCGCGCGTGCGAAACTCATCGACATGCACAGGGCACAGGACTTCGGCGCCGGCCGCCCGGCCGGCGGCGGCACCATCTACCTCACCGCCGCCGACGAGGACGGCATGATGGTCAGCTTCATACAGAGCAACTGCCAGGGCTTCGGTTCGGGCTGCGTCGAGCCCACGTTCGGCATCAGCCTGCAGAACCGGGGCTTTGGCTTCAGCACCGACCCGCGCGGCGCCAACCCGGCCAACCTCGTGGCACCGGGCAAGCGGCCCTTCCACACCATCATCCCGGCCTTCGTCACGCAGGACGGCCAACCCGTGATGAGCTTTGGCGTCATGGGCGCCAACATGCAGCCCCAGGGCCATGTGCAGACGCTGGTGCGCATGCTCGACCACGGCCAGAATCCGCAGGCCGCGTGCGATGCGCCGCGCTGGCGTTTCAACCAGGGCCTCTCGGTGAACGCCGAGGCCAGCATGCCGCTGGCGACGCAGCAGGGCCTGGCGGCGCTGGGCCACGACCTGACCGTGATCGACGACCCCTATGGTGAGTTCGGTGCGGGCCAGTTCATCTGGCGCCTGGGTGATGCCAGAACCCAGGGCTATGTGGCCGCCAGCGACCCCCGGCGCGATGGCCAGGCGGCCGGTTTCTAGATTTTGTACGAAAAGTGCCTTCAGCCAAATCACAGCAAGCGCTAGCAGCTAGCAAATCAAGAGCAACCGGAGTCGCCCTTGCGCTGCTGGGCTCCATCGCCTTCAGCGCCAAGGCCATCATCGTCAAGCTGGCCTACCGCCATGGCGTGGACGCGGTCACGCTCATCATGTACCGCATGCTGTTCGCGCTGCCTTTCTTTGCCGCCATGGCCTGGTGGGCGAGCCGGGGGCAGGCCCCGCTCACGCGCAAGGACGGGTGGGGTGTGCTGGGCCTGGGTGTCTCGGGCTACTACCTGGCGAGCTTTCTCGATTTCGCCGGGCTGGCCTACATCAGCGCCAGCCTGGAGCGGCTCATCCTCTACCTCAACCCCACGCTGGTGCTGATGTTGGGCTGGGCGGTGTATGGCCGTGGCATCCGCTGGGGCCAGGCGCTGGGCATGGCCGTGAGCTATTGCGGCGTGGTGCTGGTGTTCGGCCACGAGGTGCATCTGCAAGGCACGAACGTGGCCTGGGGCACGGCGCTGGTGTTCGGCAGTGCGGTGAGCTATGCCATCTACCTTGTCTACAGCGGCGAGCTGGTGCAGCGCCTGGGCTCGCTGCGCCTGGTGGGCCTGGCCACCAGCGTGGCCTGCCTGCTGTGCCTGCTGCAGTTTGCGCTGTTGCGCCCGCTGTCGGCGGCCCTGGTCGCGCCCGAGGTGGTGTGGCTGTCGGTGCTCAATGCGCTGCTGTGCACCGCTGCGCCCGTGCTCATGGTGATGATGGCCATCGAGCGCATCGGCGCGGGCGCGGCCGCGCAGATCGGCATGGTGGGGCCGATGTCCACCATCCTCATGGGCGTGGTGATCCTGGGCGAGCCGTTCACACCCTGGGTGGCGGCCGGCACGGCGCTGGTGATCGCCGGGATCTTTGTCTTTACCCGTCCGGTGCGGCGCTAGTCCAGTCTGGCCTATTTCTTGCGCGAACCGCCACCCAGGCGCTGCGCCACCGTCACCGGGGCGGCGCCCGCATTGCCATCAAGCCGCTTGCCCATGGCCTGTTCCAGTTGGTCCAGCCGCGCCTGTGCGGGCGGGTGGGTGGCCAGGGCCAGGGTGAACATCGGGTTGTCGGGCGTGGCGGTGCGCAGCTGCTGCAGCACGGCCACCAGGCCATAGGGGTCGAACCCGGCGCGCGCGGCCAGGGCCACGCCGTTGCGGTCGGAGTGGAATTCGTCGGTCTGGTCCAGGCCGCGCGCGTAGAGGTTGCGGCCCAGCGCGAGGAATTGCGAGGCCACCAGGTTGCCCAGGGCGTTGGTCTTGATCTGCGAGGCCACGAGTTGGGTGAACACCCCCGACTGCGCCGTCTTGCGCATGGCGTGCAGGTGGTGCTTGGCCGTCACATGGGTGATTTCGTGCGCCAGGATGCCGGCCAGCTCGGCCTCGTCGGCGCAGCGGTCGATCAGGCCCTTGGTGACGAACACATAGCCGCCCGGGGCCGCGAAGGCGTTGTAGCCGGTGTCGTCGAGCACGATGAAGGTCCAGGGCAGGCCGGGGCGCTCGGACTGCAGGCTGATCCAGCGGCCCAGCTGGTTCACGTAGCGCTGCAGCGCCATGTCGGGGTGCAGCGGCTTGCTGCCCAGCAGCACGGCGGCAAGCTGGCGGCCGATCTCGATTTCCTTGGGCTCGTCGATGTTTTCGACCGAGCGCGAGAGCAGGCTGAAGAGGTCGTCGCCCTGGTGGGTCTGGGCGCCGCCGCCCACCACGGCGCCCAGCAGACCACCGCCCGAGCCCGATCCGCCGAGCGAGTTGAGCAGGTTCATCACGCCGCCCTGGGCGTGGCTGTGCAGGGGGGCGAAGGCCAGGGCCGCGCAGGTGGCGGCCGCCAGTGCGGTGCGTGAGAGCAGGGGGGGCATGCGCATGGCGGTGCTCCTCAGTTGAAGCTTTGGTTGTCGGGGGTGAATTCGCCGCTGCCTGCCGGTGCGGTGGGGCGCGGTGGCTCGGGCAGGGGCTCGACGTTTTGTTGGCGCAGTGCGGCGGCGCTGGCAAAGCGCTGGGCCTGGTCGGCGCTCACACGCAGTTTTTCAGCCTGCTGCACGGCGGCTGGATTGGGCTGCGCATGGGCAATGTCTTCCGCGCTCAGGCCACGAATGCCCACCGTGGCCGTGGCCGTGGCCGTGGCCGTGGCCGTGGCCGTGGTGGTGCTGCCGCCACCAAACAGGCCGCCCAGGCTGCGCAGGCCGCTGGTGGCGGGGGCAGACCCGGCAGCTGCGGCGCCTGCTTGCGCGCCCACGTCAAACATGTGCACCCAGCCTGTGGTGCCTTGCGCCGTGCGCACCTTGACCCACGAGCCCTTGCGCTCGCTGGTGCGTGTCACGGTGGTGTCGGCCGCCAGTGCACCCAGGCTGGCGGAGGATTCGGCGGGCCCCTGGCGCAGGTCGGTGGCGCGCTTGATAACGGCGGCGTCCTGCTGTGCCAAAGCCGGGGCGGCCAGCAGGCCGCACGCCAGAGCGGCGGCGAGGGCAGCTTGGTGCAACCATGTGGGCATGGAGTTCTCCACTTATGATAGTTTGGCGCTGACTGTAGCAGCGTGTTACCGGAGATTGTTATGAATTTGGGTTTGGCCGGCAAATGGGCGCTGGTGTGCGGTGCCAGCAAGGGGCTGGGGCTGGGCTGCGCCCAGGCGCTGGTGCGCGAAGGCGTGAATGTGGTCGTCAACGCCCGCCAGGCCGGCCCGCTGCACTCTTCTGCTATAAATTTAATAGCTATTGGCGCAAGCTGGCAGGGCGTTGAAGGCCAAAAAAGCCTCAAACCCCAGGTGCTGGCGGTGGCGGCCGACATCACCACCGCCGAAGGGCGCGCTGCCGTCTTCAGTGTGCCCGGCGGGCCAGGGCGTGATTTCGACATCGTCGTCACCAATGCGGGCGGACCGCCGCCGGGCGATTTCCGCGACTGGGAGCGCGCGGACTGGATCAAGGCCATCGATGCCAACATGCTCACGCCGATCGAGCTGATCCGCGCCACGGTGGACGGCATGGCCGCACGCGGGTTCGGGCGCATCGTCAACATCACGTCCAGTGCGGTGAAGGCGCCCATCGACATCCTGGGCCTGTCCAACGGCGCGCGCAGCGGCCTGAGCGGCTTCGTCGCCGGTGTCTCGCGCAGCAGCATCGCCGCCCGGGGCGTGACCATCAACAACCTGCTTCCCGGCAAGTTCGACACCGACCGCCTGGCCACCACCATGGGCACCGCCGCCGCGCGCAGCGGGCGCACGGTGCAGGAAGTGCGCGCGGCGCAGCAGGCCAGCATACCGGCCGGGCGCTTTGGCACACCGCAGGAGTTCGGTGCCATCTGCGCCTTTCTGTGCAGTGTGCATGCGGGCTACATCACGGGCCAGAACGTGCTGGCCGACGGTGGTGCCTACCCTGGGGCGTTTTGAACTCCGCAGCCCTGGCCTGCCTCGCATCCCCTGCCGTCCGGCAGGCGGGCGGTGGCTGTGGCAACCGGGTCTGGAGGGCGTAGTCCATGGCAACCCCTGATCTGTCTTTTTGCGCTCGCCGCCGGGGCGAATGGCTCCGTCCACGTTCCGTGGCCAGGTGGGTGGCCGGGGCGCTCATTGCCGGGAGTTTGCAGGCGTGGGCCCAGCCGTCGACCGCCGTGCACCAGTTTCGCGTGGTGGGTGGGTTGGCGGGGCTTAGCCAGTACACCCGTTGGGAAGAACCTTTCTGGACGCGTGAGCTGCCCCGCATCAGTGGCGGGCGCTTTCGCGCGGATATCGTGCCCTTCGACCGCGCGGGGGTTCCGGGTGAGGAAATGCTGCGCCTGGTGCAACTGGGGGTGGTGCCGTTCGGCACGGCGCTGCTGAGTTCCCTGACGGCCACTTTCCCCCAGTACACCGCCCCTGACCTGGCGGGGCTGAACCCCGATATCGCCAGCCTGCGGGCCAGCGTGGCGGCCTTCCGCCCCTACCTGGAGCAAATCCTGCGCCAGGAGCAGGGCGTGGAGGTGCTGGCGCTGTATGTCTATCCGGCGCAGGTGCTTTTTTGCCGCAAGCCATTGGCCGGGCTGGCTGACCTAGCGGGGCGGCGGGTGCGTGTGTCGTCGGCGGGGCAGGCGGACTTTGTCAGCGCCCTGGGGGCCGTGCCGGTGCATGTGGCCTTTGCCCAGATCGTGCGCAGCATGGAGGCGGGCAGCATGGATTGCGCCATCACCGGCACCATGTCGGGCAACACCCTGGGCCTGCACGCCATCACCACACACCTGCACGCGATGCCGATCACTTGGGGACTGGCCATCTTCGGGGCCAATCGTGCGGCCTGGGAAGCCCTGCCGCCGGACCTGCGGGCCCTTTTGCGGCAGGAGTTGCCCCGGCTGGAGGCTTCCATCTGGGAGGAGTCCGAGCGCGACACGGCCCAGGGCATCGCCTGCAACAGTGGCGCTTCCAGCTGCACTGCCGGGCGCAAGGGGCAGATGGTCGTCGTGCCCCTGTCCGAGCAGGATGAACGCAGGCGCCAGGAAATATTCCGGCAGACCGTGCTGCCCCGCTGGCTGCAGCGCTGCGGCCCACGGTGCACTGACATCTGGAACCAGACCATCGGCGCCGCGCGCGGCCTGGGCACCCAGAAGACTCCATGAAGCCCCTGTCCCCCTCGCGCATCAATGCCCTGGTCTGGGCCCTCGTGGCTGCGTTTCTGCTGGTACTGTTGCTGGCTGGGGGGGGGGGCAGGCCTGGTCCAGCCGCCAGGCGGCGCTGGAGGGCCGTGAAGAACAGGTGGCGCGCTTTGTGTCGGGGGCCGAGGTGGCACTCAACCGAAATTTTCTGTCGATCGATCTGCTGCTGTCGGGTACCGACAGCATGCTGGGGCTTTCCACATCGATGGTCGAGTGGATCGATGCCAGCACCTCCAGCCAACTGATGGGGTTTGTGACACGCGTCAACCTGCTGGTCAGCCTGACGGCGCTGATCGATGCCGATGGCCGCGTGCTGGCGTCGTCCGAATCGGCCGAAACCCGCAATGCCTTGCAGCTGCCTTCGGGGTTTCTGCAGCAGGCGCTCTCGCCTGCGGCCTCCAGCCTTCTGGTCAGCGAGCCGGCCATCAGTTTCAACAGCACCCAGAGCGTGCTGTATTTCGCACGCCCCCTGAAGCTGGCCAACGGCGCGCGCCTGGTGGTGGTGGCCGAGGTGCCGCGTTCCAAGCTGGCGGCGGTGCTGATGCAGGGGGCCGACGTGTCGGGCCTGGAGGTGGTGCTGGAGCGCAGCGACGGCCGTGCGCTGCTCACCATCCCCGACCTCGGGGAGCAGGCGCGCCTGCAGTCCGTGCTTCCGCTCAAAGACCTGCCCGACAGTGCATGGGGCGTGCCGGGCCGCCTCAGCGGCGAGCTGGCCCTGGTGGTGTCGCGCCCCCTGATCTACCAGAACCTGCGGATCTCGGCGAGTCTGCCGGAGTCCACCGCCCTGGCGGACTGGCACCGGGAGCGCAACACCCTGGTGGCCATCACCCTGGCGTTTTGTCTGATGGCGCTGGCGGCCGGTGCGATGGTGGTGTCTTTCTTCAACCACATCACGGCGGCGCGGCATGCCATGGCCCAGTCCAAGGCCATGCTGGATCAGGCCCTGGAGTCGATGGTGAGCGGTTTTGTGTTGCTCGACCGCCAGCAACGGGTGCTGCACTGGAACCGGCGCTTTGACGAAATCTTCCCGTGGATCGCCGGCATCATGGCGCCGCAGTTGCCGTTTCGCAAAATACTGGAGAAAATCGTGCGGCACCACCTGCCGCAGGCCACCGAGGTAGAGTGGCAGCAGTGGGTGGAGCTGCGTCTGGCACGCCAGCGCCTGTCGGATGGCGCCCATGAGCAGGAGCAACCTGACGGGCGCTGCATCCAGATCGTCGAGCGGCCCACGCCCGAGGGCGGGCTGGTCATCACCTACCACGACGTGACCGCTCTGCGCCGTGCCAATGCCGAAATCGAAAACCTGGCGTTTTACGACCCCCTGACCGGGCTGCCCAACCGGCGTCTGCTGCTCGACCGCCTGGGACAGGCATCGGTGCTGGCACAGCGCTCGGGCCAGTTGGGGGTGCTGCTGTTTCTCGACCTGGACCATTTCAAGGCACTCAACGACACCCTGGGCCATGAGGTGGGCGATGAGTTGCTGTTGCAGGTGGCCCTGCGCCTGCGGGCCAACGTGCGGGTGGCCGATACCGTGGCACGGCTCGGCGGCGATGAATTCGTCATCATGCTCAACGATCTGTCCGTCAATGCCGAGGAAACGGCCCAACTGGCACAGCGCATCGGCGAGAAAATTCTGCTCAGTCTGGGCCAGCCCTATGTGCTCAAGGGCCATGCGCACCAGAGCGGGTGCAGCATCGGGGCCACCTTGTTCGGTGGCAGCCTGCAGACGGCGACAGAGCTGCTCAAGCAGGCCGACATCGCCATGTACCAGGTCAAGGCGCGGCGCGGAAACGGTTTGTGCTTTTTCGACCCCCGCATGCAGGTGGCCATCAACGACCGCGCGCAACTGGAGGCCGACCTGCGCGAAGCCCTGGCGCAAGGCCAGTTCGCGCTGCACTACCAGCCGCAGTTCACGCCGGAAGGCTGCATCGTCGGCGCCGAGGTGCTGCTGCGTTGGCAGCATCCCGAGCGCGGCATGGTCTCGCCCGCGCAGTTCATTGCGGTGGCCGAGGAAAGCGATCTGATCCTGCACATCGGCCAGTGGGTGCTGCGCACCGCGTGCCAGCAACTGGCGCTGTGGCAACAGGACCCGCGCAGCAGCCACCTGCAGCTGTCGGTGAACGTGAGCGCGCGCCAGTTCCGGCAGCCCGAATTCGTGCGCCAGGTCACCGAGATCATTCAGGAAACCGGCGTCCGGTCGCACCTTCTGACGCTGGAGCTGACCGAGTCGCTGGTGCTCGACAACGTGGACGATGCGATCGAAAAGATGCACCAGTTGCGCACCAAGGGCGTGCGCTTCTCGGTGGACGATTTCGGCACGGGCTACTCCTCGCTGGCCTACCTCACGCGGCTGCCGCTGCACCAGCTCAAGATCGACCAGTCCTTTGTGCGCAACCTGGGCGCACGGGCCACCGACGACGTGATTGTGCAGACCATCATCGGCATGGCGCGCAACCTGGAGCTGGAAGTGATTGCCGAGGGTGTGGAGACACAGGAGCAGAAAGACTTTCTGGTGCGCCACGGTTGTGACCTGTACCAGGGTTATCTGCTGGGTCGGCCCATGCCGGTGGATGCGCTGGACGCAGTGCTGGCAGGTGAGGCCGCGTCAGCGGCGTGAAGACACCACGATTCCGCCTACGATGAGCGCAAACGCCGCCGCGTGGAACAGGCGGGGTGCCTCGCCCAGGAAGGCGGCCGACATCAGCGCGGCAAACAGCGGCGTGAGATTGGAGAAAAAACCCGCCACCGCCGGCCCGGCGCGCTGCACGCCCACGCCCCAGCAGCGGTAGGCCACCACGGCAGGCCCGATGGCAATGAAGGCCAGGGCGGCGGCCAGCGGCCAGCCCCACGCGATGTGCGTGCGCCCGCTGGCCCACTCGACCCCGGCAAAGGCCCCGGACCAGCCCAGGCCGAACACCAGCTGCGCCATCAGGAAGGCCGCCCAGTCGGCGCGCACGCTGGCCGGTTCGCTGGTGCGCACCAGCAGCCAGCTGTAGAACGACCACGAAATGGTGGCCAGCAGCATGAACACATCGCCCGGCACCAGGCGCAGTGCCAGCAGCTGGCTCCACTCGCCCCGGCTGAGCACCAGCAGCACGCCCGCCATGGACAGCGCCGCCCCGGCGAACTGGCGCCGCGTGACGGAGACACCGAAGAACACCGCGCCCACGGCCAGCATCCAGACGGGCATGCTCGATCCGACCAGCGTCACGTTGATCGGGGTGGAGGTCTGCAGCGCCATGTATTGCAGCGCGTTGTACAGGCCGATGCCCAGCAGCCCCAGCAGCGCATAGCGGCGCCAGTGCGCCCATAGAGGGCTGTCCGGGCGCAGCACGCGGTGCGCCAGCGGCAGCAAAATGGCAAAAGCCAGCACCCAGCGCAGAAAGTTGAGCGTGATCGGCGGCACCAGGTCGTGCACCAGCCGGCCCACCACGGCATTGCCGGCCCACAGCAGCGGCGCGAGCACCAGCAATGCCGCCGTGCCGGGCGTCAGTTTGTGTGTCATCCCGCGACTTTAACGGGGGGCGCTGCGCAAGGCTTGCAGAATCATGGCAGGATGGTGCACGCTTTTTCCATTGCACCGCAGGAGACCGTTTCCATGAGCCTCGCCGTCCAGATCCGCCAGCATGGCGGCCCCGAAGAACTCCAGATCGTCGATGTGATCGTGGGCGATCCCGGCCCGGGCCAGATCCGTATCCGCCACCATGCCATCGGCCTGAATTTCATCGACGTGTACCACC
>DMZZ01000201.1:0-6363 GCA_003484805.1 Comamonadaceae bacterium
AGCGCAGCGGTGCCACCAGGCGTTCAGGCGCACTGAGCGACTGCGCCAGCAGCTGGACCAGCGGGGAGCCGCGCATCAGCTGCTGTGCAGCAGAGACCAAGGCGGCGGCATCCACGGCGTTTTCGACGGAAAGGTGGCTGTCGATGGGTTCGCGCAGCTTGTGTTGCACCAGGCGGTCGTACAAGCGGCTGTCGACGCGCGCGCCCTTGTCCACCAGCTTGATGCCATTGGCGGAGTAAATCGCATCCTGCGTGACCACGGCGCAGCGCTCTGCCATGTCGGTCACGGCACGCAGGTAGTGCGCACTGTCGGGCGGGCTTGTACTCGTCTCCAGCAGGGGATCGGTCATGGGAAGCAGTGGAAGAACAAGCTTGAGAATATACGGCCCGCCACCTCGTTTTTCCTTACGCCAACGCAAAGGCCCGCCGAAGCGGGCCCCAGGCGCTCTGGGCGGGAACGCCCCTTTACTGGAGCAACGGAACCCCGGTTTTGGACTGCAGCAGCTCGAACGTCACGCCGGGCGCGAGTTCCAGCACCTTCAGGCCCTGGGGGGTGACGTCCATGACGGCCAGGTCGGTGATGATGCGGTCCACCACGCCCACGCCCGTCAGGGGCAGCGTGCAGCGGGGCAGGATCTTCATGTCCTCGGTGCCGTCCTTCTTGCGCGCCACATGCTCCATGAGCACGATCACGCGCTTGACGCCAGCCACCAGGTCCATGGCGCCGCCCATGCCCTTGACCATCTTACCGGGGATCATCCAGTTGGCCAGGTCGCCCTGCTCGCTGACCTGCATGGCGCCCAGGATGGACAGGTTGATCTTGCCGCCCCGGATCATGGCGAAGCTCTCATGGCTGCCGAAGATCGACGAGCCAGGAATGGTGGTCACGGTCTGCTTGCCGGCATTGATGAGGTCGGCGTCCACTTCGGTTTCGGTGGGGAACGGGCCAATGCCCAGCATGCCGTTCTCGGATTGCAGCCACACTTCCTTGTCGCCCGTGAAGTTGGCCACCAACGTGGGGATGCCGATGCCCAGGTTCACGTAGAAACCGTCTTCGAGCTCTTGCGCGGCGCGTGCCGCCATCTGGTCTTGGGTCCACGGCATGGTTCAGGCTCCTGCTTTCTCGGTGATGGTGCGCTTCTCGATACGCTTCTCGGGGTTCGGGTTGTGCACGATGCGGTGCACATAGATGCCGGGCAGGTGGATCTGGTCGGGGTCCATGGCGCCCGTTTCCACGATCTCCTCCACCTCGACGATGCAGACCTTGCCGGCCATCGCGGCGGCCGGATTGAAGTTGCGCGCCGTCAGGCGGAACTGCAGGTTGCCCGACTTGTCGGCGCGGTGCGCCTTGACCAGCGCCACTTCAGGCACCAGCGAACGCTCCATCACGTAGGTTTCACCATCGAACTCACGCAGCTCCTTGCCGTCGGCCACGATGGTGCCCACGCCGGTCTTGGTGAAGAAGGCGGGGATGCCTGCACCACCGGCACGCAGCTTTTCGGCCAGCGTGCCCTGGGGCGTGAATTCAAGTTCGAGTTCGCCGGCCAGGTACTGGCGCTCGAACTCCTTGTTCTCGCCCACGTAGGACGAGATCATCTTCTTGATCTGGCGCGTTTCGAGCAGCTTGCCCAGACCGAAGCCGTCCACGCCTGCGTTGTTGGAGATCACCGTGAGATTCTTCACCCCGGAGTCGCGCAAGGCATCGATCAGCGCCTCGGGAATGCCGCACAGGCCGAAGCCGCCCACGGCCAGGAGCTGGCCGTCCGCAACCACGCCCGAAAGGGCTTGCGTGGCCGAGGGAAATACTTTGTTCACGAAGGTCTCCTCTGTTGATTCGATACGATACGATACTACTTAGTTTGATAAGTAGTTTTCCCTAAACATATGCACTATGGACGTTGATTACCGACTCGCTTTCGAAATGGCTCCCGTGGGCATGATTCTGTCGCGCAACCGCTCGATGGTCGATTGCAACCGCCATGTCTGCGAGATGTTCGGTTTCTCGCGCGAACTGCTGCTCGGGCAATCGTTCCAGATACTCTATCCCAGTGCCGACGAGTACGAACGCCTGGGCGCCCGCATGGCCCCCATTCTGAACGCCAAGGGCTTTTACTCGGACAGCCGCATCATGAAGCGCGCCAACGGCGAGCTGTTCTGGTGCCATGTGTCGGGCCGCGCCCTGAACCGCGACGCCCCACACGAGTCGGGCATCTGGAGCTTTGAAGACCTCAGCTCGCAACGCGCCGTGAAGGCCGAACTCACGGGGCGCGAGCGCGAGGTGGCCGCGCGCCTGCTCGAAGGCCTCACCTCCAAAGAAATCGGCAAGACCCTCAACATCAGCCACCGCACCGTGGAAATCTACCGCGCCCGCCTGATGCGCAAATACGGCGCCTCCACGGCGGCCGACCTGGTGCACAAGCTCATCGCGGGCTGATCCGGCCCGGCCTCATACGGTTTTGCATTCAATCGGATAACTAGTGTCCTGGGTTAGAAATTCGTTTCATAAAGACGCCGAGAATCGCCCCCATGCTGCGTTGCAAATCCTCGCGATAGCTACGGCTATCGCTGTGGTTTGCGCCTTGCCTGACGTCGATTTCGACATCTTTATTTCTTCAACGAACTTCCAACCCAGGACACTAGGCGGGGAGCCGCAGACAGTGCTTTAGCACGGCAAGGAGACCCAACGACGTTAACCGTTTGAAGGCAAAACCGCATCAAGCGTCCACCACCTCGGCGGCGGCGCGGAAGGCATCTACCGCCGCCGGCACACCGCAGTAAGTGGCCGTGTGCAGCAGCACCTCCTGAATCTCGGCCACCGTGGCGCCATTGTTCAGGGCGCCACGCACATGGCCCTTGAGCTCGTGCGGCCGACCCAGCGCCGCCAGCATGGCCACGGTGACGAGACTGCGCGTCTTGCGGTCAATGCCGCCCCTCTGCCAGGTTTCGCCCCAGGCAGCGCGCGTGATGTGCTCCTGGATCGGCTGGGTGAACTCGGTCATCCCAGCAAACGCGCGCGCCACGAAATCCTCACCCATGACCTCCTTGCGGGTGGCCAGACCTTTGTCAAACTGTGCCTGCTGCTGTGCATCCATCGGTTGTTCTCCTTGATCCCGGATTTTCCATCAGGCGCGCCTGCGGCGCTGCAGGAGTGACAGCGGCGCACTTCGGCCGCTCCCGTTTGTACACGTATCATGTGCACACATCTTCCCCATCTTTCAGCACCAGGACGTCCCATGAGCGCACGCTACCCCTTCCCCGACATCAAGGAACTGCCCGAAGATATCAAGGCCAAGGTGCTGGAGGTGCAGGAAAAGGCGGGCTTCATTCCGAACGTGTTTCTGGCCTTCGCGCGCCGCCCGGCCGAATGGCGCGCCTTTTTTGCCTACCACGACGCCCTCATGCTCAAGGAAGACGGCCACCTGACCAAGGGCGACCGCGAGATGATCGTCACGGCCACCAGCGCCACCAACCAGTGCCTGTACTGCGTGGTGGCGCATGGCGCCATCCTGCGCATCTACGAAAAGAAACCTTACGTGGCCGACCAGGTGGCGGTGAACCACCGCAAGGCCGACATCACCCCGCGCCAGCGCGCCATGCTCGACTTCGCCATGAAGGTCTGCCAGCACTCGCACGAAATCGAAGACGCCGACTTCACCGCCCTGCACGCCCACGGCTTTGACGACGAAGACATCTGGGACATCGCCGCAATCACGGCATTCTTCGGCCTGTCCAACCGCATGGCCAGCTTCGCCGGCATGCAGCCCAACCCCGAGTTTTTCCTCATGGGGCGGGTGCCACGGCAGAAGTAAAAGCTATTATTTCAATAGCTATCAGCGCCCAATAAAAGGGCGCTTGAGCCTTAAAACGCCTGATTAGGTGCATATCTCAGACTCCCTCTCCCCTTGCGGGAGAGGGTTTGGGAGAGGGGGAGCAAGCACGCCGCGCCCAAACACCCCTCTCCCCCGCCCTCTCCCGCAAGGGGAGAGGGAGCTAATCCCGAGCGCCGCTATTTGCTCAGAGGCTGGTGTCCATATCTGAGGCATGTCGCTAATCAGGTTAAAACGCTTCCAATCAGGGCGTCACCAGCACCCGCATCCAGTCCGGCAGCGTCTGCGCCTTCTGCTGCGGGAAATCGACCCAGATGGTGGTGGCACCGCCCGCAGCGCACACCACGCCAGGCTGGTCGGCCCGCTCCAGGGTGCACCAGGTTTCGAACGTGGTGCGCCCCGGGTCGCTGACATACATCTTGGCCAGCACCTCGCCCGGGTATTCGAGCTGTTTGTAGAAGTTGCAGAAGGCGTTGACGATCACCGGCCCCTGGCCCTGCGGGTCGGGGTTGCAGCCCACCGAGCGCATCCATTCGATGCGCGTGGTCTCCATGTAGCGGAAGTACACGGTGTTGTTGACATGCCCCATGGCATCCATGTCGCCCCAGCGGATGGGCAGGAGCAGTTCGAACACCAGCTTCTTGGTTTCGGGAATCTCGATCTTCATCGTCTGATCCAGGCCGCAGGGGGGTCAGACGCCGAATCCGTCGTCGGCCGCAATCACCGCGCCATTGACGAAATGGCTCTGGTCGCTGGCCAGCATGACGATGAGGGCGTCGAGATCCTGCGGCTGGCCCACACGCTTGCGCGGCAGCATGCTGACGAGTTTCTGGCCGTGCTCGGTGTTCCAGTGGTGGTGGTTGATTTCGGTGTCGATGTAGCCGGGGCACAGGGCGTTGACGTTGATGCCATAGCGGCCCCATTCCAGCGCCATGGCCTTGGTCATCTGCACCACGGCAGCCTTGCTCATGGCATAGGCGCCAATCTGCGGCAGCACCTTAAGGCCCGCCATCGAGGCGATGTTGATGATGCGCCCGCCGGTGAAGCTGCCCGGCGCGGCGCCGCGCGAGCGCGCCAGCATGCGCTTGCCCACCTCTTGCGCGACGAAAAAGGCGCCTTTGACGTTGGTGTCGAAGATGTAGTCGTAGTCGTCCGGGGTCACATCCTGCAGGCGCTGTGTGGTGCTCACGCCCGAATTGTTGACCAGAATGTCGATGGAGCCCATTTCGGTCTCGGCATGCGCCACGGCGGCCTTGATGGAGTCGTGGTCGGTCACGTCGAGTTCCACCACATGCGCGTCGCCCCCTTCGCCTTCGATGCGCGCACGCAGCTCCTTGAGCTTTTCAATGCGGCGGCTGGCCAGCACCACGCCCGCTCCGGCACGCGCCAGCGTTCTGGCAAACTGCGCACCCAGACCGCTCGAAGCCCCTGTCACAAATGCGATGCGGCCGGACAAATCGATGCTGTAAGCCATTTAGAGTATCTCCACTGATCAAAAAATAGAACGACCGTTCGATTATCTGCATTTGCATGCATACAATCGGTCACACGCCGGACAGGGGGTGACGCCCTTGTAAACCGAAAATCACCCCATTATCAAACGCCCGACGAGAAGCACATGACAAACGAAGAAATCCTCGCCCAGTTCGGTCCCCGAGAGTCCATGGAATACGACGTGGTGGTGGTCGGTGGCGGCCCCGGCGGCCTGTCCACCGCCATCCGGCTCAAGCAGCTCGCGGCCGAGCGCGGCCAGGATGTCTCGGTCGTGGTGCTGGAGAAAGGCTCCGAGCCGGGCGCGCACATCCTCTCGGGCGCCATCATGGACCCCAAGGCACTGACCGAGCTCATCCCCGACTGGAAGGAGCGCGGCGCCCCCCTGAACCAGCCCGTGACCGATGACGCCTACATCTTCCTGGGCGAGAAATCGGCCTTCCGCGTGCCCAACATGGTGTTGCCGCCGTTCGCGCACAACCACGGCAACTACATCGTGAGCCTGGGTGCGGTCACCAAATGGCTGGCCGAGCAGGCCGAGGCGCTGGGCGTGGAGATCTTCCCCGGCTTCACCGCTGCTGAAGTGCTTTACAACGAACAAGGCGCCGTCAAGGGCGTGGCCACCGGCAACATGGGGGTGGGCAAGGATGGTGAGCCCACCGAGAACTTCCAGCTCGGCATGGAACTGCTGGGCAAATACACGGTGTTTGCCGAAGGCGCACGCGGCCACCTGGGCAAGCAGCTGATTGCCCGCTACCAGCTCGACGCCAACCGCGACCCGCAGAGCTTTGGCATCGGCATCAAGGAGCTGTGGGAAATCGACCCCGAGCGCCACCAGCCCGGCTTTGTGATGCACACCGCCGGCTGGCCGATGGAAAACGACACCTACGGCGGCGCCTTCCTGTACCACCTCGAAGGCAACAAGGTGGCGCTGGGCTTTGTCACCGGCCTGGGCTACACCAACCCGTATTTGAGCCCGTTCGAGGAATTCCAGCGCTGGAAGACGCACCCCAACGTGCGCTACTACCTGGAAAACGCCAAGGGCG
>DMZZ01000067.1:0-6444 GCA_003484805.1 Comamonadaceae bacterium
GCGCGGCGACAGCCAGGCCGCGGCCCAGGCCTGGAAGAACGCCGCCCTGGCTGTCTGAAGGCCCGCCCCGGGTCGGCCGCGCCACGCCGTGGCGCAGCCCCTGCCGCGTGCAGGACAAATCCCACCTCGTTCAAACAATTCGAATGAAGGCGTCAATTGCGTTGAAACCGCAAGAAGGTTGCACTTCCTACACTGACCGCAGTCATCCACACAGACCACGGAACCTCCCGCTCGCCCCTGCGCTCACATCGCCATGAAAAGCTCCTCCGCTGCCACCCCCCCGGTCCGCTACAGCACCACCGCCATCGCGCTGCACTGGCTGCTGAGCCTGGCGCTGATCGGCTTGCTCGGCCTGGGCGTGTACATGACCGACCTGCCCTTCTCTCCCTCGCGGCTCAAGCTGTACAACTGGCACAAATGGGCGGGCGTCAGCCTTCTGGCACTGTCGCTGGTGCGCCTGCTGTGGCGCCTGACGCACCGCCCGCCCGCGCTGCCCGCCGCCATGGAGCAGGCCATGCCCGGCTGGCAAAAGCTGGCACACCATGGCACGCACCTGGCTTTGTATGTGCTGTTTTTCGCCGTGCCTCTCTCGGGCTGGGCCTACAGTTCGGCGGCGGGCTTTCCCATCGTTTTTCTCGGCCTCGTGCCGCTGCCCGACTTCGTGCCCGTGAGCGAGCCGCTGGCCGACATCCTCAAGCTCGGACATGCCACCCTCGCCTTCACGCTGGCGGGGCTGGTGCTGGTGCACATTGCAGCGGCCATCAAGCACCAATGGATCGACAACGACGGCCTGCTCCAACGCATGCTGCCCGGCCGCGGCTGAGTCCTTCTCCCTTCTTCACACCGCCCCTCACCATGCAGAAAACCACCTTCTTCTCCGGCCTGGCCCTGGCCAGCACTCTCTTGCTGGCAGCGCTTCCGGCCCAGGCGCAACAGCTGGTACCCGCCCAGAGCAGCGTCGAGTTCACCGCCAAGCAGATGGGCGTGCCCCTGCAGGGCCACTTCAAGAAATTTGACGCCCAGGTCGCGTTCGACCCGGCCCAACTGGCTGCCAGCCGCATCCGCTTCACGGTGGACACGGGCAGCGCCACCATGGGCGCCCGTGAAACCGACGCCGAACTGCCCAAGGCCGCCTGGTTCAACGTGCCCCAGTTCCCGCAGGCCACGTTCGAATCCTCGGCCATCAAGGCACTGGGCGGCGGCAAGTCCGACGTGGCCGGCAAGCTCACCATCAAGGGTTCGGCGGTCAACGTCAATGTGCCGGTCACGCTGGTTCAGTCGGGCGCCACCACGACGGCCACGGGCAGCCTGCCGATCAAGCGCCTGGCCTTCAAGATCGGCGACGGCGAATGGGCCGACACCTCCATGGTGGCCGACGAAGTGCAGGTGAGGTTCAAGCTTGCGCTGACCGGCGTGGGCAAGCTCTGACCTGCACTTTCAACCTCCGTTTTCTTTCCTTCATTCTTTTTCCACAGGAGCTCTTTCATGCGCACTTCACTCATCGCCCTGGCCGCAGCCGCCACCCTCGCCACCGGCATCGCCCAGGCCGAGTCGGCCAGCTACGCCATCGACCCCACGCACACCTTCGTGACCTTCGAGATCAGCCACTTCGGCGCCGCCGTGAACCGTGGCCGCTTCGACAAGAAGCAGGGCTCCGTGCAGCTGGACAAGGCCGCCAAGTCAGGCAAGGTGGAGATCACCTTCGACATGACCTCGGTGAATACCGGCACCCCTTCTTTCGACAAGCACCTGCAAAGCGCCGACCTGTTCGACGCCGCCAAGCACCCCACGATGAAATTCGTGGCCGACAAGTTCGTCTTCAACGGTGACAAGGTCGCCAGCGTCGAAGGCCAGCTCACGCTGCTGGGCAAGACCGGCCCGCTGACCCTCAAGGCCAACCAGTTCAACTGCTACGACAGCCCCATGCTCAAGCGCGAAGTCTGCGGCGGCGACTTCGAGGGCACCATCGACCGCACCCAGTGGGGCATGAACTACGGCGTGGAATGGGGCTTCCCCAAGAACGTGCGCCTGATCGCCCAGATCGAGGCCGTCAAGCAGTAAGCACACCGTGCGACGGGACGTGATGGCATAAAATCACCATCCCACACCCTGCCACATCAGGTGGCGCAGCGGCATCCCGAGGGATGCCGTTGTTCTTTCAGAGACCCACCGTACCCATGAACGATCCTGTCCAGCAACCCGGCCTGCAGTCCCTGTCCAAATCCTTCGAGCCCGCCGCACTGGAAGCCCACTGGGGCCCCGAGTGGGAAGCCCGGGGCTACGGAAAGGCCGGATTCCGGGGCACCGGCAAGCCCCAGGCAGGCGTACCGGCGTTTTCCATCCAGCTGCCGCCACCCAACGTGACGGGCACGCTGCACATGGGCCATGCGTTCAACCAGACGATCATGGACAGCCTCACGCGCTACCACCGCATGAAGGGCTGCAACACCGTCTGGGTGCCCGGCACCGACCACGCAGGCATCGCCACGCAGATCGTGGTGGAGCGCCAGTTGCAGGAACAGGGCATCAGCCGCCACGACATGGGCCCCACGCCCCCCGAGGCGCGCAAAAACTTCGTCGCCAAGGTGTGGGAGTGGAAAGAAAAGTCGGGCAACACCATCACCACGCAGATGCGCCGCATGGGCGACAGCGTGGACTGGAGCCGCGAGTACTTCACCATGGACGACAAGCTCAGCAAGGTGGTCACCGAGACCTTCGTGCGCCTGTACCGGCAGGGCCTGATCTACCGCGGCAAGCGCCTCGTGAACTGGGACCCCAAGCTCCAGTCCGCCGTGTCGGACCTGGAAGTGGAGAACGAAGAGAAGGACGGCTCGCTCTGGCACATCGCCTACCCGCTGGCCGACGGCTCGGGCCAGCTCGTGGTGGCCACCACGCGCCCCGAGACGATGCTGGGCGACGTGGCCGTGATGGTGCACCCCGAGGATGAGCGGTACAAGCACCTCATCGGCCAGATGGTGAACCTGCCGCTGTGCGACCGCCAGATTCCGGTGATCGCCGACGACTACGTGGACCGCGAGTTCGGCACCGGCGTGGTCAAGGTCACGCCCGCGCACGACCAGAACGACTATGCCGTGGGCCAGCGCCACAAGCTGCCCATGATTACGGTTCTAGATTTGCAGGCTAATGTCGTTGCACATCCAACCGGCGATGACGCTGCACAAATGCAAGAACTGCGTCAACGTATCAGCGCTGGAGAGACATCCTTTTTCACTGCGCACTCACTTGCTAATTTCGAAGGGCAAGCTGCCATCCCGGAAAAATACCGGGGCATGGACCGCTTCGTGGCCCGCAAGGCCGTGGCGGCCGACCTCGAGGCGCTGGGCCTGCTGGTCGAAACCAAGAAGCACAAGCTCATGGTGCCCATCTGCACCCGCACCGGCCAGGTGGTCGAGCCGATGCTGACCGATCAATGGTTCGTCGCCATGAGCAAGGTGGGCGAAGGCGATGCCACGGGCAAGAGCATCGCGCAGAAAGCGATTGACGCCGTGGCCACGGGCCAGGTGAGCTTCGTGCCCGAGAACTGGGTCAACACCTACAACCAGTGGATGAACAACATCCAGGACTGGTGCATTTCGCGCCAGCTCTGGTGGGGCCACCAGATTCCGGCCTGGTACGACGAGGACGGCCAGGTCTATGTGGCGCGCGACGAGGCCGAGGCGCAGGCCCAGGCCCCGGGCAAGACGCTGCGCCGCGATGACGACGTGCTCGACACCTGGTACTCCAGCGCGCTCGTGCCCTTCAGCACCATGGGCTGGCCTGAACAAGGCGACGGCGCCACCGACGACTACAACCTCTACCTGCCCAGCAGCGTGCTGGTCACCGGCTACGACATCATCTTCTTCTGGGTCGCCCGGATGATCATGATGACCACGCACTTCACGGGCCGCGTGCCGTTCAGGCATGTCTACATCCACGGCCTGGTGCGCGACGCACAGGGCAAGAAGATGAGCAAGAGCGAAGGCAACGTGCTCGACCCGGTGGACCTGATCGACGGCATCGCGCTCGACCCCCTGCTCGACAAGCGCACCCAGGGCCTGCGCAAGCCCGAGACCGCGCCGCAGGTGCGCAAGAACACGCAAAAAGAGTTCCCCGACGGCATTCCGGCCTACGGCGCCGACGCGCTGCGCTTCACCTTCGCGGCGCTGGCCAGCTTGGGCCGCAGCATCAACTTCGACAGCAAGCGCTGCGAGGGCTACCGCAACTTCTGCAACAAGCTCTGGAACGCCAGCCGCTTCGTGCTGATGAACTGCGAAGGCCAGGACTGCGGCATCGCTGCCGAACAAGGCAGCGGCAGCTGCAACGACGGCCACCTGAGCTTTACCCAGGCCGATCGCTGGATCGCCTCGCGCCTGCAGCGCGTCGAGGCCGAAGTGGCCAAGGGCTTTGACGACTACCGCCTCGACAACGTGGCCAACACGATCTACGACTTTGTCTGGAACGAGTTCTGCGACTGGTACCTCGAAATCGCCAAGGTGCAGATCCAGACGGGTGAGGCCGCCCAGCAACGCGGCACGCGCCGCACGCTGATCCGCACGCTGGAGACCATCCTGCGCCTGGCGCACCCGGTTATCCCCTTCATCACCGAAGAGCTGTGGCAGAAGGTGGCGCCCGTGGCAGGGCGCAGCGGCCCTTCGGTCAGCATCGCGGCCTACCCGCAAGCACAGCCCGAGCGCATCGACGAAGCCGCCGAGGCCCATGTGGCGCGGCTCAAATCGGTGGTGGACGCCTGCCGCCAGCTGCGCGGCGAGATGAGCGTCTCGCCCGCCACGCGCCTGCCGCTGTACGCCGTGGGCGACGCAGAGTTTCTGCGCGGCGCCGCACCGGTGCTGCAGGCCCTGGCCAAGCTCAGCGAGGTCAAGGTGTTCGACGACGAGGCGCAATGGGCCCAGGCCGCGCAGGCCGCCCCCGTGGCCATGGCGGGCGAGGCACGCCTGTGCCTGCACATGGAGATCGACGTGGCCGCCGAAAAGGCCCGCCTGTCCAAGGAAGCCGCCCGCATCGAGGGCGAAATGACCAAGGCCCACGCCAAGCTGTCCAACGAGGCCTTTGTGGCCAAAGCCCCGGCCGCCGTGCTCGACCAGGAAAAGAAGCGCCTGGCCGACTTCGGCGCCACCCTGGAGCGCCTGCAGGGCCAGCTGGCCCGCCTCGGCTGATATCAAAAAGAGAGCTGCCAGTGCTTTTCTGCATTGGTTTTCAGCATAAAAACCCTCTGAAGCCGAATAGAAACAAGCGCCTACAGCTCATATTTAAGGAGCAAACAACATGCACCAAGCCCCCGTCCGCAAGGCTGTTTTTCCCGTCGCAGGCCTGGGCACGCGCTTCCTGCCGGCTACCAAGGCATCGCCCAAAGAGATGCTGCCCGTGGTGGACAAGCCGCTGATCCAGTACGCCGTGGAAGAGGCCTACGCGGCCGGCATCCGCCACATGATCTTCGTCACCGGCCGCAGCAAGCGCGCCATCGAGGACCATTTCGACACCGCCTACGAGCTGGAAAACGAGCTGGAGGCCGCCCACAAGCACGAACTGCTGGCCCTGGTGCGCTCGGTGCAGCCCGACGACATGAACGTGGCCTACGTGCGCCAGCACCGCTCGCTGGGCCTGGGCCACGCCGTGCTGTGCGCCGAGGCGCTGGTGGGCAACGAACCCTTCGCCGTGCTGCTGGCCGACGACCTGATGGTGGGCCCGCCTGGCGGCACGCCAGTGCTCGCACAGATGGCGCAGGCCTTCCGCCAGCAAGGCCGCTCACTACTGGCCGTGCAGGAGGTGCCGCTGGACCAGGTGCGCCGCTACGGCATCGTCGCCGGCGAACCGGCCGGTGGCCCGCTGATGCGCGTGCAGCGCATCGTCGAAAAACCCGCACCCGAGGCCGCCCCCTCGCGCATGGGCGTGGCGGGCCGCTACATCCTCACCCCGGCCATCTTCGAGGAAATCCGCAACCAGCCCAAGGGCGCGGGCGGCGAGATCCAGCTCACCGACGCCATCGCCCGCCTGATGGCGCACGAAGCCGTGTACGCCTTCCAGTACGAGGGCAAGCGCTACGACTGCGGCAGCAAGGAAGGCTTTCTGGAAGCCACCGTGGAGCTGGCGCTGCAGCACCCGGAGGTGGGGGCGTCGTTCCGCGAGTACCTCAAGACCTTGAGTCGTTGAATTGCAACGCCGGGCCCGCTGTAGCCCGGTGCAAGTGGCCACAACCCCAAACCCCAGGTGGGGCCGATTTGCGTAGCGAGCGGGCTGAGCGTGGGTAGAGCACCGCAGCCGTACTGGCGTACGGCGAGGAGCGCAGGCCCGGGATCGGCCCGCGCAGTAGCAAAGCGGCCCTACCCTCAGCGGCGGCGCAACACGTGGATGTACTCCTCACCCACCGTCTGCTGCTCCACCAGCTCGTTGCCCGTCTGTTTGGCAAACGCCTGAAAGTCGCGCAGC
>DMZZ01000294.1:0-8502 GCA_003484805.1 Comamonadaceae bacterium
GGGCTGGAGCTGGTCAAGGACTACGGCTGGCTCACCATTTTGTCCAAGCCGCTGTACTGGCTGCTGGACCAGCTGCACAAGATTCTGGGCAACTGGGGCTGGTCCATCGTCGCCCTGGTGCTGTTGCTCAAGATCGCGTTCTACTGGCTCAACGCCAAGGCCTACGCCAGCATGGCCAAGATGAAGGCCGTCAATCCGAAGATCATGGAGATGCGCGAGCGCCTCAAGGACAAGCCGCAGCAGATGCAGCAGGAGATGATGCGCATCTACCGCGAGGAGAAGGTCAACCCGATGGGCGGCTGCTTCCCCATCATGATCCAGATCCCGGTGTTCATCGCGCTCTACTGGGTGCTGCTCTCCAGCGTGGAAATGCGCAACGCGCCCTGGATCGGCTGGGTGCATGACCTCTCGGCCCCCGATCCGTTCTTCATCCTGCCGGTGCTCATGACCCTCAGCACGCTGCTGCAGACGGCCCTGAACCCCGCGCCGCCCGACCCGATGCAGGCCAAGATGATGTGGATCATGCCGCTGATGTTCAGCGTGATGTTCTTCTTCTTCCCGGCGGGTCTGGTGCTGTACTGGCTGACGAACAACATCCTGTCGATCGCCCAGCAGTGGCTCATCAACACCCGCATGGGCGTACCGCCGCAGTTCAACCTGCCGAAATTTAAGTAACCCCCTGAGCGGCTGCGCCGCTTCCCCCTTTCTCTCGCGATGCGCGCGGGAAGGGGGACGACACCAGCGCACGCAAGTGAAGCGCTGCCTGTGCAGCTTGTGGCGGCCCTTGCGCGGTGTCCCGCGCCTGGGCTGCGCCAGTTGTTGGCGCTCTTTCCCCTATCGATTGCCGCCATGCTTGCCCGCCACCACGACCCCATCGTTGCCATTGCCACGGCCCCCGGACGCGGGGCCGTGGGCATTGTGCGCGTCTCGGGCCAGGGGCTGGGGGCGCTGACCGAGGCCCTGTGCGGCCGAGCCCTGCGCCCGCGCGAGGCCACCTACCTGCCGTTTCGCGACGCCGACGGCCAGGCCATCGACCAGGGACTGGCGCTGTATTTTCCGGCGCCGCACTCCTATACCGGCGAAGACGTGCTGGAACTCCAGGCCCACGGCGGCCCGGTGGTGCTGCAGATGCTGCTGGCGCGCTGCCTGGAAGCGGCGGCGCAACCTCACCCCAGCACCGGTCACCCCACCCTGCCCGGCCTGCGCGTGGCCCAGCCGGGAGAGTTCACCGAGCGCGCCTTCCTCAACGACAAGATCGACCTGGCCCAGGCCGAGGCGATTGCTGACCTGATTGACGCCTCCACCTCCGCAGCCGCGCGCAGTGCCAGCCGATCGCTCAGCGGGGCGTTTTCGCAGGAAATCCACGCCTTGCGCGATGCGCTCATCCACCTGCGCATGCTGGTCGAGGCGACGCTGGATTTTCCTGAAGAAGAAATCGACTTCCTGCGCAAGGCAGACGCGCGTGGGCAGCTATCAAAGCTAGAGCAAACCCTGGCCCAGGTGATGCAGCGGGCTCGCCAGGGCGCACTGCTGCGCGAAGGCATCAAGGTGGTGATTGCCGGCCAGCCCAACGCCGGCAAAAGCTCGCTGCTCAACGCCTTGGCCGGAGCGGAACTGGCCATCGTCACGCCCATCGCCGGCACCACGCGCGACAAGGTGCAGCAGACCATCCAGATCGAAGGCGTGCCACTGCACGTGATCGACACGGCGGGGCTGCGCGAGAGCGAGGATGAGGTCGAGCGCATCGGCATTGCCCGCGCCTGGGATGCCATTGCCGGGGCCGACGCCGTGCTCTTTTTGCACGATCTGACACGGTGCAGCACGCCCGAGTATCAGGCGGCAGACGCCGCCATCGCGGCCGCCATGGCCGAGCGGCTGCCTGCCTCGGTGCCGGTGATCGACGTCTGGAACAAGTGCGATTGCGCACCATGGGATGGGTCTGTCAATCGTCCGCGCCATGTGCGGCTTTCGGCCCGCACCGGCGAGGGCCTGGTGCCACTGCGCCAGCAGCTCCTGGCGGTGGCGGGCTGGCAGTCAGCGCCCGAGGGGGTGTATATCGCACGCCAGCGCCATGTACAGGCCCTGCAGGCCGTGGCACGGCACCTGGACATGGCGGCGGGGCAACTCGATTCTCCGGGGTCGGCGCTGGATCTGCTGGCTGAAGAGCTCCGCCTGGCCCAGAACGCGCTGAGCGAGATCACGGGCGAGTTCTCGTCCGACGATCTGCTGGGCGTGATCTTCTCCAGCTTCTGCATCGGAAAGTAGGGTCTGCGCCGTTTTCCTATTGTGTAAGTATGGGTAAACAACGCTTGTGCAGCAGAGGCATTGCGGATAGCTTCTTCAGGTTATGAACGCCGTTACCCCTTCTTCGACCAAGCTGGACATGCAAGGCTTGATCAATGCCATCGCCCAGTCCGACGCCGACGACAGCCTGAACAACCCGCTCAAACCCGAGCAGTGGGACATCCTGACCTCCTACCTGCAGCCCTGCACGCTGGCAGCAGGGCAGCTACTGTTCAATCAGGGCGCGTCGGACCGCACACTTTACATGGTGGAAAGCGGCAGCCTGAGCGTGCACTACGAAGACGAAAAAGGCCGTCTGCGCATGGCCATCGTGGCGCCGGGTACCGTGGTGGGCGAGGGGGCGTTTTTCTCGCACCGGCCCCGCAGCGCCACGGTGCAGGCCGCGGCACCGAGCAAACTGTGGGCGCTGACGGCGTTGCGCTTCACCGAATTGAGCAACCGCCAGCCAGCCCTCGCGCTGAGCCTAGCCATGGCGGCAGGGGCCGTGCTCTCCAAGCGGCTGGGCAATCGCCGCCGCCGCGTTGCGTCCACCTGACACTCTGGGCCCGCGCGATGGGCCGGGCAGCGGTAGATCACGACGGGACATAGTGGCAAGCTACACTCTTTGCGGAAGCGTTCGGACGCTCACCGGAGAAAGAAAACCATGTCATTGTTCAGTTGGTTCACACGCAAACCTGCCCCAACCAAAAACCGGATGGCCGAGCCATCAGGGCTGCTGAACGCCGATGCCACGGTGCCGCTCACGCCAGGGCGCGACGGCAAGCCGATGCTGGAGCCCGTGCCGGCGGAACATGCCG
Source organism: Comamonadaceae bacterium (assembly GCA_003484805.1). Taxonomy (GTDB): domain Bacteria; phylum Pseudomonadota; class Gammaproteobacteria; order Burkholderiales; family Burkholderiaceae_C; genus Simplicispira. Next base: position 3,102 of record DMZZ01000294.1, read on the forward strand.
CCAATCGGAAGAACGAGCGCATGGAGCGGCGCGAATTGCTGTACTCCGTGGTGCGCGACGCCATGGTGCGCGCCGCCGTGCTGTCGGCCAGCTACAAGTTCAAGGTGCTCTCGCTGGACCAGCGGGGGCGGCAGTTCCTGGTGATGATGGATCTGGCCCGGGAATACGGTGGAGACACCGCCCGGCTGAGCGAGATCGAGGCTTTGATCGCCCAGACGGCCAAAACCCGTTACGACATTGCTGTCAGCGCCGTTTACTGGCGCCTGAATGACCATGTGGCGGTGGGGATTCCCCAAAAAGGGCTGGCCGTCCAGCCACCAGCGGTGGCACCGGTCGCTGCTGCAGCCTCCGTGCCCGCTCCAGTGCGTCCCGCCGGGGCTGCGCCAATAGCGACGCCGGTGGCCCCTGCGCGGGCTGTGGCTCCCGCGGCCGTGCCTGTCGCCCCCAGCCCACGCCCGGCTGCGCCGCGTTTTGATCCGATCGAGGCCGACGAAGTGGCTGCCTTCAAACGGGCGCTGGCTTCGGTGGGCCGTCCTGCCGCAGCGGCCGCGCCCGGCGTTCCGGTGCGCTCGGGGCCCTCGACACGCTCCTCGCCCCTGCTGCACAATGACTTTGCCGACACCGAAATGCCCGAGGACTCGCGTGCGCAGCCGCTCAGCAGCACCCAGTACGGAGACCTCTGATTCCGTTCCCNNAATGCCGCCGCTGTCAGTGGCCGGCAAAATCGACCAGCGTGAACAGGGCCAGCCCCTGCTCGCGCAAGCGGGCCGAGCCCCCCAGTTCGGGAAGGTCCACAATGGCGGCGCCCTCCATCACCTGGGCGCCGAGCTTTTCCAGCAACTTCTTGCCGGCCATCATGGTGCCTCCTGTGGCGATCAGATCGTCGATGAGCAGCACGCGGTCGCCCGGGCGCACGGCGTCGGTGTGCAGCTCCACCGTGGCGCTGCCGTATTCCAGCTCGTAGGTTTCTTCTACCGTGGTGAACGGCAACTTGCCCTTTTTGCGGATCGGCACGAAGCCGACATTGAGTTCATAGGCCACCACGGCACCCAGAATGAAGCCGCGGGCATCCAGCCCGGCCACCACATCGGGCCGCAGATTCTTGTCCATGTAGCGGTGCACAAAGGCATCGATCAGCACGCGAAACACCTTGGGATCCTGCAGCAAGGGCGTAATGTCGCGGAACTGCACACCCGGAGCGGGCCAGTCGGGAACGGTGCGGATGTGCTGGCGGAGAAATTCGTTGACGCTGAGAGACGGCATGGAGATCCTGGGGCAGTGGGTGCTGGGGTGATTGTCCGGGGTGCGTCCGGTCGGGGCAAGGGTCCACCGAGGCCTGTTTTGCCTGCGCCCCGTGCACAAAGGGGGGCAGGCACGCATAATCATTCCCAATCCCCCGAGCGGACAAAGGGGTGTTGCGCAGGTGTTGTGCGCTCCATGGATGAAGGCAGGCCATGCCCGTTTCTGTTCTGCTGATCGAAGGCAGCGAGGACCACGCCCAGGCGGTGACCCGGGCGTTGGTGGATCCATGGCTGGACTGGCGCCTGCTGCGGGCAGCATCCGTGGGGCAGGCCCGGGCGCTGCTGGTGGGTGAGCGCATCGACATTGTGCTGGTGGCGCGGCGTTTGCACGATGGCTCGGCCTACGATGTGTTTGCGTCCCTGCAGGGGCAACCGACCCTGATGATGGTGCACGAGGGCGAAGAGGCGGACGCGGCGTTGGCCATGCGCCATGGGTTTGTGGATTTCGTGGTCCGGGATGCTGACGGCTGCTACCTGCTGAACCTGCCCGCCCAGCTGGAGGCCGCCCTGGAGCGAAGCACCGAGAAGCGTGCGCGCCAGCAAGCGGAGGCCATGCTGGCGCGCCAGCACCGGCTGTTGCAGGCCATTTCGCAGGCACAGGGACTGTTCATTGCCAGCGCACCGCCACGGGCCGCCTTCGAGGCCTTGCTGCAAGAGGTGCTGGTGCTGACCCAGAGCGCCTTCGGGGTCGTCGGTCAGGTGGAACACCGGCCGGGACAAGCACCCCTGCTGCGCGTGCATGCCATCACCGATATCAGCTGGGACGATGCCTCGCGAGCGCGCTATGCCCAGGTGGCGGACCAGGGCATGGTGTTTGACAACCCGCAATCCCTGGTCGGTGCGGCCCTGATCAGCGGCGAGCCGCTGATCAGCAACCAGCCGGCCAGCGACCCGCGTTCCGGCGGCCTGCCCCACGGGCACCCGCCCCTGACGGCGTTCATGGGCTTGCCGATTCATGCGGGGGGGCAACTGGTGGCCATGGTGGGCGTGGCCAACCGTGCCGGGGGCTATTCCAGCGCCGATGTCCACTTTCTGCAGCCCTTGCTCAACAGCGTGGGGCAGCTTGAAATGGCCCGCTGGCGCAGCCTGACCCAGCTGTCGTCCGACTGGTACTGGGAGCAGGATGCCGAGTTCCGGTTTGTCCGGTTCGAAGGGAACGCCCACAGTAGCGGCCTGCCGAACCCGAACCACCTGGGCCTCACCCGCTGGGAACTGCCGGATGCCATCGTCAGCGACACCCAATGGCGGGTGCATCGTGCGCAGTTGCAGGCGCATGAGGTCTTCCTCGATTTCGAGATGCAGCGCCTGGATGCCGATGGTGCGCCCATCTGGGTGTCGATCAGCGGTGAACCCATTTTTGACGGGGAGGGGAACTTCACCGGCTACCGGGGCCTGGCCCGCAACATCACCGAGCGCAAACGCGCCGAGGCAGAAATTCAGCGGCTGGCTTTCTTTGACGAACTGACGGGGCTGCCGAACCGCCGTTTGCTGCTGGAGCGCCTGGAGCGCGTAGCCACCGCCTGTGAGCGCGGTGCGTGCCATGGTGCACTGCTGTTTCTTGATCTGGACAACTTCAAGAACGTCAATGACACGCTGGGCCACGAATGCGGGGATCACCTGCTGTTGCAGGCCGGGCAGCGCGTGGTGGAGTGCGTGCGCACCACGGACACCGTCGCGCGGCTGGGCGGCGACGAATTTGTCGTGATCCTGCAGGGCCTGCATGCGCGGGAGCCCGAGGCGGCCGTGGAGGCTGAAGTGGTGGCGCAGAAAATCCTCCGGGTGCTGAATCAGCCCTACGACGTGCAGGGCAGCGAGGTGCACAGCACCCCCAGCATCGGGATAGCCATGTTCCGCAGCGCCCAACCCGCTGCGCAGGAACTGCTTCAGCGGGCCGATCTGGCCATGTACCAGGCCAAGGCCCAGGGCCGCAACACCATGTGCTTTTTCGACCCGGCCATGCAGGCCTCTGCCACGGCCCGTGCGGCCCTGGAAGCCGATATCCGCCAGGGTCTGCAGCGGGGCGAGTTTCTGCTGCACTACCAGCCCGTGGTGGATGTCCACGGCGTGGTGCTGGGCGCCGAGGCGCTGGTGCGCTGGGAGCATCCGCAGCGCGGCATGGTCTATCCCGGTGATTTCATTGCTCTGGCCGAGCACACCGGGCTGATCCTCCCGCTGGGGCGCCAGGTGCTGCAGGCGGCCTGCGAGCAACTGGTGCGCTGGAGCGGCGTGCCTGCCAGCCAGTCGTGGACGGTGGCGGTCAACGTGAGCACGCGGGAGTTTCGCCATCCCGACTACGTCCAGCAGGTGCTGGATGTTTTGCGGCAGACCGGTGCCGATCCGTGCCGGCTCAAGCTGGAGCTGACCGAGAGCCTGCTGCTGCACGACGTGGAAGACGGCATCGCCAAGATGCAGGTGCTGAGGACGCAGGGGGTGGGTTTTTCACTGGATGATTTCGGCACCGGGTATTCGTCGCTCAGCTACCTCAAGCGCTTGCCGCTGGACCAGCTCAAGATCGATCAGGGCTTTGTGCGCGATGTTCTGACCGACCCCAACGATGCGGCCATCGCCTGCACCGTCATCACGCTGGCGCACAGCCTGGGCCTGGAGGTGGTGGCCGAAGGGGTGGAAAGCCAGGGTCAGCGCAAGTTTCTGTTGCGCCACGGTTGTCAACGTTTCCAGGGCTATCTGTTCGGCCGCCCCGGGCCGGCCGATGGGCTCCTGGCGGGTCGCTGAAGGGGCTGCGCGGGAAAAGGAAGGAGCTCAACCGCGCAGCAAGCGGTCTTCGGCCAGCACCAGGGCGGCGGGGGAGCCCGACAACACCAGCGTGTCGCCCTCGGCCAGCACCGTGGCATCCTGGGGGGGGGACATGCGGCCATTGCCATGGCGCAGATTGAGCACGTTCACGCCGATGGCATGCAGGGCCAGGTCACCCAGCGGCTTGCCCAGCGTCTGCGCCCCGGGGGGCAGTGTGAGGGTGGACATGCGTGCCTGGTCGCGCTCGCTGGCGGTGTCGTCATCGGCGCCATGAAAGTACCCACGCAGCAGGTCATAGCGCGCGTCGCGCTGGTCCTGCACCAGGCGCAGCACNNCGCATGGGCACACCCACCAGGGCCAGCGCATGGCTGGCCAGCATCAGCGATCCCTCGATGGCTTCGGGCACCACCTCGGTGGCGCCGGCTGCGCGCAGCTTGTCCAGGTGCAGGTCGTCCTGGGTGCGCACCACCACGGGCACATGGGGGGCGTGCGAACGGGTGTTGGCCAGCACTTTCAGGGACGACTGGATGTCGATGTAGGTCACTGCCACGGCGCTGGCGCGCACCAGGCCCGCGGCCACCAAGGCCTGCAGGCGCGAGGCGTCGCCATACACCACCGAGTGGCCTGCAGCGGCCGCCTGGCGCACGCGGTCGGGGTCGAGGTCCAGCGCCATGTAGGCAATGCCTTCATGTTCCAGCATGCGCGCCAGGTTCTGGCCGCATCGGCCAAAGCCGCAGATGATGATGTGGTTGCTGGTGTCGATGGTCTTGCGGGCGATGCTGGTCATCTGCAGCGACTGCTGCAGCCAGTCGCTGGCCACCAGCTTCATCACGATGCGGTTGCTGTACAGGATGAGGAAGGGCGTGGCCAGCATGGACAGCACCATGGCCGCGAGGATCGGGTTCATCAGGGCCGGGCGCACCAGTCCGTTGTGCTGTGTGAGCGAGAGCAGCACGAAGCCGAATTCGCCTGCCTGGGCCAGGTAGAGGCCGGTACGCAGTGCCACGCCGGTGGTGGCGCCCATGCCACGGGCCAGCACCAGGATGATGCCCAGCTTGAGCAGCATGGGCACGAGCAAGAGCCCGAGCACCAGCGCCCATTGCTCCAGCAGGATATGCCAGTCCAGCATCATGCCGATGGTGATGAAGAACAGACCCAGCAGCACATCGTGAAACGGCCGGATGTCGGTGCCCACCTGGTGCCGGTATTCGGTCTCCGACACCAGCACCCCAGCAATGAAGGCGCCCAGCGCCAGGCTCAGGCCGGCCAGATCGGTCAGCCAGGCCAGGCCCAGTGTGATCAGCAGCAGGTTCAGCATGAACAGCTCGTCGCTCTTGCGCCGCGCC
>DMZZ01000296.1:0-1156 GCA_003484805.1 Comamonadaceae bacterium
AGCGGCCTGAATTCCGCAACATCAACGCCTTCAAGGACCTCACGACCTACCGCATGACGCCTGCGGCCTGGGTCTCCATCCTGCACCGGGCCAGTGGGGCCATCCTGTTTTTGTTGCTGCCGCTGGTGCTCTGGCTGTTCGACACCTCGGTGTCCTCCGAATACTCGTTTGCGCGCTTCAAGGCCGCCTTTGAAACCGGCCTGGGCTTTGTACCCGGTTGGTTCCTCAAACTGGTGGTGCTGGGTTTGATCTGGGGTTATCTGCACCACATGATTGCCGGCATGCGCCACCTCTGGATGGACATCAGCCATGACGCCGTGACCAAGCAGTTCGGCAAGTCGTCCGCCATTTTCACGCTCATCGTCAGCATTGGCCTGACGGTGGTCCTGGGCGCCAAGCTTTTCGGCCTGTACTGATAACCCGTGGCTCTGCCGCAACGGCCAGAGCCACACGACGACTGAGAGGAAAAAACCATGTCCAACTACGGATACAAGCGCACCGTCGTGGGTGCCCACTATGGCCTGCGCGACTGGCTGAGCCAGCGCGTCACCGCCGCCATCATGATCCTGTTCACGCTCGCCGTGATCGCCCAGGTCATCTTCAGCAAGGGCCCCGTGGGTTACGACCTGTGGGCCGGCATCTTTGCCGCACAGTGGATGAAGTTCCTGACCTTCTCCGTGATCATCGCGCTGGCCTTCCATGCATGGGTCGGCATGCGCAACATCTGGATGGACTATGTCAAGCCCGTGGGACTGCGTCTGGTTCTGCAAGTCTTCACCATCGTCTGGCTCGTCGGCTGCGCGGGCTGGGGCTTCCAGGTTCTGTGGCGTCTGTGAACCCCACGCCAAATACCGCGACCAAAGGCTAAATCCATGAGCTACACCAACGCCAACATCACCAAGCGCAAGTTCGACGTCGTCATCATCGGCGCCGGCGGCTCCGGCATGCGCGCCGCCCTCGAACTCTCCCGTGCAGGCCTGAACGTGGCCTCGCTGTCCAAGGTGTTCCCCACCCGCTCGCACACCGTCGCTGCACAGGGCGGCGTGTCTGCATCCCTGGGCAACATGTCCGAGGACAACTGGCACTACCACTTCTACGACACCATCAAGGGCTCCGACTGGCTGGGCGACCAGGACGCCATCGAGTTCATGTGCCG
>DMZZ01000296.1:1182-10976 GCA_003484805.1 Comamonadaceae bacterium
CGCGCCTGCGCAGCCGCCGACCGCACCGGCCACGCCATGCTGCACACGCTGTACCAGCAGAACGTGAAGGCCAAGACCAACTTCTTCGTCGAGTGGATGGCGCTGGACCTGATCCGCGACGCTGACGGCGACGTGGTCGGCGTGACCGCCATCGAAATGGAAACCGGCGACCTGTACGTCCTCGAAGCCAAGACCGTGCTGCTGGCCACGGGTGGCGCAGGCCGCATCTTCGCTGCTTCGACCAACGCCTTCATCAACACCGGCGACGGCCTGGGCATGGCGGCGCGCGCCGGCATCCCGCTGCAGGACATGGAGTTCTGGCAGTTCCACCCCACCGGCGTGGCCGGTGCCGGCGTGCTGCTGACCGAAGGCTGCCGTGGCGAAGGCGCCATTCTGCTCAACAGCAATGGCGAGCGCTTCATGGAGCGCTACGCGCCCACCCTGAAGGACCTGGCTCCGCGCGACTTCGTGTCCCGCTCGATGGACCAGGAAATCAAGGAAGGCCGTGGCTGCGGTCCGAACAAGGACTACGTGCTGCTCAAGCTGGACCACCTGGGTGCCGAGACCATCCACAAGCGCCTGCCCTCGGTGTACGAGATCGGCGTCAACTTCGCCAACGTGGACATCACCAAGGAACCGATCCCCGTGGTGCCCACCATCCACTACCAGATGGGCGGCGTGCCGACCAACATCAACGGCCAGGTCGTCACGCACGACGGCACCCGCAACAACGTGGTCAATGGNNAACTCGCTGCTCGACCTGCTGGTGTTCGGCAAGGCCGCCGGCCGCCACATCGTCGAGTTCAACAACAAGCAGAAGGAACACAAGCCCCTGCCCAAGGACGCAGCCGACCGCACGCTGGAACGCCTGAACCAGCTTGAAAAATCCACCGGCGGCACCTACTCGCAGGCCCTGGCCGGCGACATCCGCGCGGCCATGCAGCAGCACGCGGGCGTGTTCCGCACCCAGGCCGGCATGGACGAAGGCGTCCAGAAGATCGCCGCGCTGCGCGAGCGCGTGGCGGGTGTGACCCTGCAGGACAAGTCCAAGGTGTTCAACACCGCCCGCATCGAGGCCCTCGAAGTGGACAACCTGATCGAAGTGGCCCAGGCCACCATGGTGTCGGCCGCCGCACGCAAGGAATGCCGTGGCGCCCACACGGTGTACGACTACGAGAAGCCTGCCGACGACCCGACGGCACCGCTGGGCCGCAACGATGCCGAGTGGATGAAGCACACCCTGTGGCACAGCGCCAGCAACAGCCTGACCTACAAGCCGGTGAACCTCAAGCCCCTGACAGTGGACAGCGTTCCTCCCAAGGTCCGGACGTTCTAAACAGTAGCCCCACGAGAGCTGAACCATGCAAAAACGCACATTCCAAATCTACCGCTACGATCCGGACAAGGACGCCAAGCCCTACATGCAGACCATCGAGATCCAACTCGACGGCCATGAGCGCATGCTGCTCGACGCCCTGGTCAAGCTCAAGGAGCAGGATCCGACCCTGTCGTTCCGCCGCTCCTGCCGCGAAGGTGTTTGCGGCTCGGACGCGATGAACATCAACGGCAAGAACGGTCTGGCCTGCCTGACCAACATGAACACGCTGCCCGGCACCATCGTGCTCAAGCCCCTGCCCGGCCTGCCCGTGATCCGCGACCTGATCGTGGACATGACGCTGTTCTTCAAGCAGTACAACTCGATCAAGCCCTACCTGATCAACGACAACATCCCGCCCGAGAAGGAGCGCCTGCAGTCGCCCGAGCAGCGTGAAGAACTCGACGGCCTGTACGAGTGCATTCTGTGCGCAAGCTGCTCCACGAGTTGCCCCAGCTTCTGGTGGAACCCCGACAAGTTTGTCGGCCCGGCCGGCCTGCTGCAGGCCTACCGCTTCCTCGCCGACAGCCGCGACGAAGCCACGGCCGAGCGCCTGGACAACCTGGAAGACCCCTACCGTCTGTTCCGCTGCCACACCATCATGAACTGCGTGGACGTGTGCCCCAAGGGTCTGAACCCCACGCGCGCCATTGGCAAGATCAAGGAATTGATGGTGCGTCGCGCCATCTGACGCGATACGCCTGCACAGCCATGGGTGAAACCTCGACCAACGACCTGCCAGCCGCCTCGCCGCTGCTGGATGCCCGCGCGCTCAGCAAGCTGCACTGGCGCTGCCGGCGCGGCCTGCTGGAGAACGATCTGTTCATCGAGCAGTTCTTCACCCGTTTTGAATCCACGCTGACCGAGCGCCATGCCCAGGGGCTGGCGGCGCTGATGGACCTTTCGGACAACGACCTGCTGGACCTGTTGCTGCGCAGGCGCGAGCCCGAAGGTGAACTCAATACCCCCACGGTATGCGAAGTGCTNNGCAGATTCACCAGACCCGATCATCGGAAACCTCAACAAGGACGTAGCAATGAAACTCGCTGACAATAAAGCCACCCTGTCGTTCAGCAACGGCAGCCCCAGTGTGGAAATGCCGGTCTACCAGGGCAGCATCGGCCCGGACGTGATCGACATCCGCAAGCTGTACGCTCAAACCGGCATGTTCACCTACGACCCCGGCTTCCTGTCGACGGCGTCGTGCCAGTCCGCCATCACCTACATCGATGGCGACAAGGGCGAACTGCTGTACCGCGGTTATCCGATCGAGCAGCTGGCCACGCAATGCGACTACCTGGACACCTGCTTCCTGCTGCTCAAGGGCGAGCTGCCCAACGAGACCCAGCGCACCGACTTCCACAAGCTTGTGACCAACCACACGATGGTCAACGAGCAGATGCAGTTCTTCCTGCGCGGTTTCCGCCGCGACGCGCACCCCATGGCCGTGCTGACCGGCCTGGTGGGCGCCATGTCGGCCTTCTACCATGACAGCACCGACATCAACAACCCGCAGCACCGCGACATCGCCGCGATCCGCCTGATCGCCAAGATGCCCACGCTGGTCGCCATGGCCTACAAGTACGGCAAGGGCGAGCCCTACATGTACCCCCGCAACGATCTGAGCTACGCAGGCAACTTCCTGCGCATGATGTTCGGCACGCCCTGCGAGGACTACAAGGTCAACCCCGTGATCGAACGCGCCATGGACCGCATCTTCATCCTGCACGCCGACCACGAGCAGAATGCATCCACCTCCACCGTGCGCCTGTGCGGCTCCTCGGGCACCAACCCGTTCGCCGCCATCTCGGCTGGCGTGGCCTGCCTGTGGGGCCCTGCCCACGGCGGCGCCAACGAGGCCTGCCTGAACATGCTGGAAGAAATCCAGGCCATGGGCGGCGTCTCCAAGGTCGGCGAGTTCATGGAGAAGGTCAAGGACAAGAATTCCGGCGTCAAGCTGATGGGCTTCGGTCACCGCGTGTACAAGAACTACGACCCCCGCGCCAAGCTCATGCAGGAAACCTGCAATGAAGTGCTGGCCGAGCTGGGTCTGGAAAACGACCCGCTGTTCAAGCTGGCCAAGGAGCTGGAGAAGATCGCCCTGGAAGACGACTACTTCGTGCAGCGCAAGCTCTACCCGAACGTGGACTTCTACTCCGGCATCGTGCAGCGCGCCATCGGCATCCCGGTGAACCTGTTCACCGGCATCTTTGCCCTGGCCCGCACCGTGGGCTGGATCGCCCAGCTGAACGAAATGATCAGCGACCCCGAGTACAAGATCGGCCGTCCGCGCCAGCTGTTCACCGGCTCGCCACGCCGCGACGTCAAGCCCCTGGGCCAGTGATGGCTGCGGCGCCCGGCGCCGCCACTGCCCCGCAAAACCCGCCGCGATCCGGCGGGTTTTTTCATGGCGACTCCCAACCGGGAATGGATACCATTCCCCCGCAGGACTTTTTCCGATCACCCAGCGCATGGCTGTTTTGCGCTGCTGCGCTCGCATTGGAAGTCGTCGCGCCCCCGCCAACCCCATTGACCCGAAGGATCCCCCATGAAATCCCGCGCCGCCGTCGCCTTCAAAGCCGGAGAACCCCTGCAGATCGTCGAGATCGACGTGGCTCCGCCGAAAAAAGGCGAGGTGCTCATCCAAATCACCGACACGGGCGTCTGCCACACCGACGCCTTCACGCTCAGCGGCGAAGACCCCGAAGGCCTGTTCCCGGTGGTGCTCGGCCATGAGGGCGCGGGCATCGTCGTCGAGGTGGGTGAAGGCGTGACCAGCGTCAAGCCCGGCGACCACGTCATTCCGCTCTACACCGCCGAATGCGGCGAATGCCTGTTCTGCAAGAGCGGCAAGACCAACCTGTGCGTGGCCGTGCGCGCCACGCAGGGCAAGGGCGTCATGCCCGACGGCACCTCGCGTTTCAGCTACAACGGCCAGCCGATCTACCACTACATGGGCTGCAGCACCTTCAGCGAATACACTGTGGTGGCCGAGGTCTCGCTCGCCAAGGTCAACCCCCATGCCAACCCCGAGCAGGTCTGCCTGCTGGGCTGTGGCGTGACCACGGGCCTCGGCGCTGTCAAGAACACCGCCAAGGTGCAGGAAGGCGACAGCGTGGCCGTATTCGGCCTGGGCGGCATCGGCCTGGCCGTGATCCAGGGGGCAAAAATCGCCAAGGCGGGCCGCATCATCGCCATCGACACCAATCCCTCCAAGTTCGACCTGGCCCGCACGTTTGGCGCCACCGATTGCATCAACCCCAAGGACTTTGACAAGCCCATCCAGCAGGTCATCGTCGAGATGACGACCTGGGGCGTGGACCACAGCTTCGAGTGCATCGGCAACGTGAACGTGATGCGCGCCGCGCTCGAATGCGCGCACCGCGGCTGGGGCCAGTCCGTCATCATCGGCGTGGCGGGCGCAGGCCAGGAGATCAGCACCCGCCCCTTCCAGCTCGTCACCGGCCGCAAGTGGCTGGGCACGGCGTTTGGCGGCGTCAAGGGCCGCAGCGAACTGCCCGGCATGGTGGAAGACGCCATGGCCGGCAAGATTCAGCTGGAGCCGTTCGTGACCCACACCATGGGCCTGCAGGACATCAACCACGCCTTTGACCTGATGCACGAAGGCAAGTCGATCCGCTCGGTGGTGAAGTACGCCGCCTGACAAGCCACATCAAAAACAATAGCGGCAAGCGCTTTATTTCAGGACATTTCGGGATTAATTCACTCTGAAAATGTTATCCATCAAGCGCCAGCAGCTATCTATTCAAGAGCAATCACCCATGTCCTCTCCCTTTGAACTCCTGGGCAGCCACGCCTGTTTTGGCGGCGAGCAGCGCTTCTACCGGCACGACGCGGCCACCATCGGCTTGCCGATGAAGTTCTCGGTGTACCTGCCGCCCCAGGCCCGGCAGGGCCCCGTGCCCGCCCTGCTCTACCTCGCGGGCCTGACCTGCACCGAAGAAACCTTCATGGTCAAGGCCGGCTCCCAGCGCCGGGCGGCCGAGCTGGGCCTGGCACTCATCGCGCCCGACACCAGCCCACGTGGCGCGAACCTGCCCGGCGAGGCAGACCACTGGGATTTTGGCGTAGGTGCAGGCTTTTACCTCGACGCCACCGCAGCGCCCTGGGCACGCCACTGGCGCATGGAAAGCTATCTGATGCAGGAGCTGCTGCCGCAGGTGGCCGCNNTTCCGGTCGCTGTCGGCCTTGGCCCCGATCTGCGCGCCCACCCAGTGTCCCTGGGGCGAGAAGGCCTTCACCGGCTACCTCGGCGCCGACCGCACGGCCTGGCTGGAGCACGATGCCACCGTGCTGATGCAGAACCAGCCCATCGCCCCCTACCCTGCGGGCATCTTCATCGACCAGGGCCTGGCGGACCCATTTCTGCCCGAGCAACTGCACCCGCATCGCCTGGAGGAAGCCTGCGCGCAGATCGGCCAGCCGCTGGAGCTGCGCCGCCACGCGGGCTACGACCACGGCTACTACTTCGTGCAGACCTTCATCGCCGACCACCTGCAGCACCACGCCCGGAGCCTTTTGCCGCCCACCCCCTGATGCCCGGATTGACCGCGCTCGGCAGTGCGAGATTCGCGATGCTCTACAGTCTCGCCCTTTGCAACCCCTTACCGAGGTACTGCCATGGCGCGCAAGCCCCAGATCATCCTGTCATCGCTCGACCTTGACCGCATCGAGGCCCTGCTCGCCGCGATCCCCGCCAGCGTGTTTCCTGGCAAGGCGGACCTGCAGGCCGAACTGGACCGCGCCGACGTGGTGGCGCCCGAAGAAATCCCGCCGAACGTGGTGACGATGAACTCCACCGTGCAGTTCACCATCGTCGAGACCGGCAAGGAGTTCTGCCTGACGCTGGTCTACCCGCGCGACATGGACGGCAGCGCCGACCGCCTGTCGATCTTCGCCCCCGTGGGCAGCGCCCTGCTGGGCCTGGCGGTGGGCGACGAGCTGGCATGGCCGGGGCCCGGCGGCAAGCCCATGACGGTGAAAGTCAAGGCCATCGTGTACCAGCCCGAGAGCGCAGGCGAACTCCACCGCTGATCCGTGCAATTGTTCCTGTGCAGCCAAAGCGGCTTGGAGCGACAATGGCAATCCATGTCCACTCCCATGTTGCCCGAACCGCCCCGCCACCAGCCCTTCGACCCCAACTCCACCACCGCCTTCCAGCGGCGCATGGAGCGGGCGCCGGAGTGGTTCTGCTCGTTTCTTGCCGGCAACAGCCGCGAGAAGACGCGTCTGCGCAGCGAAATGGCGGTGATGAAGGGCTCGGTGGTGTGGCTGGTGCGCCAGCGCCGCCAGGGGCAATGGAGCGCCCAGGAGCGTGCCCACCTGCGCCAGGTCATGCGCTCGGCATCTTCGGTCAGCCCTTACCTGATCATCTGGGTCATTCCGGGCTCGATGCTGCTGCTGCCCTTCATGGCGTGGTTCATCGACTCGCGGCGCAAGGGCCGCAGCCCCACGGAACCCCTGTGACAAGCACTTGCACGGCCTGACCCTAGGCGTCACAGCACCCCGTCAGACAGCGCCACCAGCATACCGGCACCCACCAGACTGGCTTGCCAGCGCAAGGCCAGCGCCCAGGTGGGCGCGGGGCGTTCCACGGTCCGGTAGAGCAGGCGCCCGGCGGCCAGCGACAGACCAAAGGCCGCCAGCATGCCCAGCGCATTGGCCCAGACCGCCGTGGGCCACACCTGGTGCACCAGTGCGTTGACCAGAAGACAGACCGGAAAGTGCACCAGAAAGACGGAGTACGACATCTGCCCCAGGCGCTGCAGCAGCGCCACCGCTGGCACGGCGGGCAGGCTCCACGGGCGCCGCAGCGCCCAGGCCAGGCCCAGCGCGCTCACCAGTGCCACCAGAATGCGCGCACGGAAATCCAGCGTCAGCGCCAGCGCACCCAGCACGGCCATGCCCCCCAGCCACAGCGCCGGGCGACTGGAACGCACCGCCCAGAAAGCCATCACGCCCAGACCGTAGGCGCCCATGAAATACAGGGCCCACATGTCCAGCCCGCTGTGGCGGTTGAAGACCAGCAGCGAAGCCGCCGTGCCCGCCACCACCAGCACACGCACCAGCAGCACGCGCTGCCCCGGTGCCAGCCCCGGCAAGGCCCGCACACCGGCCAGCAACAGCACCAGCAGCGCGAAAAGCTGGAAATCGATGGCCACGTACCAGACACCGGCCGACAGCGCCTCTTCGCCCACGATGTCCTGCAGCAGCAGGGCATTGGCCAGCAACTGCGGCAGGCTGGGTTCGGCGGGCACGCTGGGGTGCGCAAACCAGGGCCGCACCAGCGCCGCCACCAGCACGGCCACCAGCAGAGCCACGGCATACGNNCCCAGCACCAGAAACACCTGCACCGCCATGCGCCCGTATTCGTAGAGCCAGGCCAGCACGCCCGGAAACCACGCCATGGCCACGTCCGACATGGGCCCATAGAACGCCAGGTGGTGCCAGACGATGGTGGCGCAGGCCAGCCCCTTGAGCGTGTCGATCAAGGGGCTGCGTGGTGCGGCGGAAGACATGCGGTATCGGCGTGTGGGTGGTGCGAAAAGCCATCGGGCGCGCCGCAAAGGGCGCGGGCGCCTGGCCCGGAAGCGGGCGGAGCCGCTCCGAAAGCGCAGAATTTTAGCATTTTCGGGCTTTTGATCTTATTGGGCATGCGCGAGCAGCTATCGAAACAGTAGCAAATACAACCAACTTGGGGCATACCTGCGCCATGTGCCCCGGTATGGCGCAGTTTTTGCTTCGATTCAGTGCAACACGGGTGCACGCCCAGCGGATGCACCAGAACGGTTCACCTCAAGGCACAAGGGAAGTCATGGAATCACTCAAACAGGGCACGGACACGCTGTTCATCCTGCTCGGCGCCATCATGGTTCTGGCCATGCACGCCGGCTTTGCGTTTCTGGAGCTGGGCACGGTCCGCAAGAAAAACCAGGTGAACGCCCTGGTGAAGATCCTGGTCGATTTTTCGGTCTCCACCGTGGTGTATTTCGCCGTGGGCTATGGCGTGGCCTATGGCACGCATTTCTTCGTGGGCGCCGAAACCCTGGCCCAGCAGAGTGGCTATGCGCTGGTCAAGTTCTTCTTTTTGCTGACCTTCGCTGCGGCCATCCCGGCCATTGTCTCGGGCGGCATCGCCGAGCGGGCCAAGTTCTGGCCGCAATTGCTGGCAACAGCTGCCATCGTCGGCTTTGTCTACCCGTTTTTCGAGGGCATAGCCTGGAACCAGCATTTCGGCGTGCAGGCCTGGATCAAGGCAGTCACAGGCGAAGAATTCCACGATTTCGCAGGCTCCATCGTGGTGCACGCCGTGGGCGGCTGGATCGCCCTGCCCGCCGTGCTGCTGCTGGGCTCGCGCGCCAACCGCTACCGCAAGGACGGCGCCATCTCGGCACATCCGCCGTCCAGCATTCCGTTCCTGGCGCTGGGCTCGTGGGTGCTGGTGGTGGGCTGGTTCGGCTTCAACGTGATGAGCGCGCAGTCACTGGACAAAGTCTCCGGCCTGGTCGCCGTGAACTCGCTCATGGCCATGGTGGGCGGCACGCTGGCGGCGCTGGTGCTGGGCAAGAACGACCCCGGCTTCGTGCACAACGGCCCGCTGGCGGGCCTGGTGGCGGTGTGCGCGGGCTCCGACCTCATGCACCCGCTCGGTGCACTGGTGGTGGGCGCCGTGGCCGGCGGCATCTTCGTGGTCATGTTCACGCTCACGCAGAACCGCTGGAAGATCGACGACGTGCTGGGCGTCTGGCCCCTGCACGGCCTGTGCGGCACCTGGGGCGGGTTGGCGGCGGGCATCTTTGGCAGCAAGGCCCTGGGCGGGCTGGGCGGCGTGGCGTTCACCGGCCAGCTCATCGGCACGGCCATGGGGGTGGCCTGGGCGCTTCTCGGAGGGGCCGTGGTGTACGGCATACTGAAGGCCACGCTGGGCCTGCGCCTGTCGCAGGAAGAAGAGTACGACGGCGCAGACCTTTCCATCCACAAGATCAGCGCCACCCCCGACCGCGAAGTCAGCTGGTAAGCCCGCGGCGCTTTCTCTGACAGGCCGTGCGCCCTGCATGGGCTATACCCGGGGTGTCAGCCTGCCCCACCCGCCGCACACCATGCCTTCGCACACCGCACCCTTGGCACGCACCCGCCCCCTGGCACACCCGGGGTGGCGCGCCTGGCTGAGCGCCGCCGCACTCTGCCTGGCAGCGGGCTGCACAGGGCTGCCGCAGGAGGTGGAGCGCCCCGTCAGCCAGGCGCTGGCAACGCCAGGCAGCACCGCCCTGGGCCAGCTGGTGCAGGAGCGCCGTGCCAGCGCCGGTGCGCGCCCCGCTTCCGGATTCTTGCTGCTCAGCGGGCCGCAAGCCGCCTACGGCAGCCGCCTGGCCCTGGTGGAGGCCGCACAGAAAACGCT
>DMZZ01000117.1:0-9416 GCA_003484805.1 Comamonadaceae bacterium
AGGCCGCGCGCACGCACGGCCTGGGCGCGCTGGTCATCCAGCACTGCTTCCATTTCTCGGCGCTGTGGCCCGAGATCGAGGCCATCACTGCGCACGGCCTGGCCGCGCTGGCGCTTACGCCCAGCCACGCCTGGGTGGCGCCCGCAGGCGGCCACCAGCCGGTGTTCGGCACCAACCCCATCGCCTTCGGCTGGCCGCGCCCGGGGCCCACGCCCTTCGTCTTCGACTTTGCCACCAGCGCCATCGCGCGCGGCGACCTGGAGCTGCACCGCCGCGCGGGCAAGCCGCTGCCGCCGGGCTGCGGCGTGGATGCCCAGGGCCAGCCCAGCACCGACCCCGTGGCCATCGCCCAGGGCGCCATGCTGGCCTTCGGCGGCCACAAGGGCTCTGCCCTGTCGGCCATGGTAGAGCTGATGGCCGGCGCGCTCATCGGCGACTGGATGAGCCGCGAGTCGCTGGCCTTCGACGCGGGCGACGGCGCCGCGCCCTGCCATGGCGAGCTGATCCTGGCCTTCGACCCGGCACGCCTGAGCGGCGGCGACCCCGCCACGCACCAGCAGCGCGCCGAGGAGCTGTTCGCGGCCATCACCGGCCAGGGCGCGCGCCTGCCCTCGCAGCGGCGCTACGAGGCGCGTGCCCGCAGCCTGGCCGAGGGCGTGGCGGTGCCGCGCGCGCTGTATGCGGAAATCCAGGCCCTTGCGGGCTGACGGCCCCCGCGACCGGCCATGCACCATGGCATGCATCAAGAATGACAGACCAGCCTGGCACTAAGATGCGCGTCACCCAGAGGCCAAACGCCATGCCCCCCGATCTGACCACCGAAACGCCCCGCCCCTCCGCCCCGCCCAAACGCCGTGCGGCCGACATCGCCTACGACGCCATCGAAACGCTGATCTCCACGCTGGAGATGCGCCCCGGCAGCCCCGTGTCCGAGGCCGAGATCGTCGAGCGCACCGGCCTGGGCCGCACCCCCGTGCGCGAGGCGCTGTTGCGCATGGTCTCCATCGGCCTGATCGTGCAGCAGCCGCGCCGGGGCCTGCTGGTCTCCACCATCGACCTGGGCGATCACCTCGACGTGATCCAGACGCGGCGCGTGCTCGAATGCCTGATCGCCGCCTGCTCGGCGCGCCGCGCCACGGCGCCCCAGCGCGCGGACATCCTGCGCTGTGCCGAGCACATGGTGCAAACCGCGCACAGCGGCGACCTCGACGCCTACATGCGCGCCGACCATGAGCTGGACCTTGTGAACCACCTGGCCAGCCAGAACCATTCGGCCGTCAAGTGCGTGGTGCCGCTCATCGTGCAGTGCCGCCGCTTCTGGTACGCCTACCAGCACGAGGGCGAGATCGCCGAAGGCGCCCGCGCCCACATGGCGCTGGCCCAGGGCATCGCCACGGGCAACGAGGCCGCCGCCGTGGCCGGTGCCAACCAGCTCATGGATTACCTGGAGCGCTTCGCGCGGCGTGTGATCGACAACTGAACCCAGGGGGCGCGATGTCGGCGTCTTGAGCTATTGTTTCAATAGCTGGTAGCGCTTTATCCATAAAGGCTACAGGCCAAAAACACCTGATTTCTTGAAAAATCCTGTGTTGCGCCTGCCGGGACCGCACGCTTACCTATAATCCATGCCATCGCGGGTGTA
Source organism: Comamonadaceae bacterium (assembly GCA_003484805.1). Classification (GTDB taxonomy): domain Bacteria; phylum Pseudomonadota; class Gammaproteobacteria; order Burkholderiales; family Burkholderiaceae_C; genus Simplicispira. The sequence goes on from DMZZ01000117.1 coordinate 1,643, forward strand.
GTTCAATGGTAGAACGGCAGCTTCCCAAGCGTGCGACCTGAGAGTCGCCCAGTCAGCTGTGACTGGCCACACTGCTCAAGTGTGGGAGATACAGCCCTAGAGTCGCGGTCCCTCGGGACCGCATGGTCAGGCGAAAGCCAGATCGAGTACGGCCTTCGGGCCGTGGGCCTCGGCAAAACCGGGGTCGGGTTGTGAACGCGGCGCAAGCCGTGTGATGAGTTGTTGCTCAGGCCCAAGCCTGCATGCAACCTGGCGTTCAGCCGCCAGTAGCCTAGGTGCAGTGCGGGGTTGGTAACGACCCCGTGCCGAGCGCACTGACAACGTAGCCGCCCTCTCGGGTACGCGATGCCCGTGAGGGTCATCGTGTGATTCTGGAAGTCGAAATCCGGATGAGGCGCAAGGCTGGGTCAAAGGACCAACGTAAGTGAACCACTGGTAAATGCCGTCAAGCTTGAACGAGCCAAATCGACTGATAGGCTCTGACCAAAACGGTACGTGATCGGATGTCTCCCTGCTTGGTGGGGACACGCTGGCAAAACGATCACCGGCAGAAAGGTGGGGTCCTCCTGACTCGTGCTCGTCGCACGGAACAGGGTAAGCCCGAAGCAGAGTCGCGCCGCGAGGTGTGACAAGTCTGGTTGTAAAATCAGGCGCATCTGTTGCGGGTAGAGGATCGCGGAGAAAGCGAATGCCGGGCTGTAACGGTCCGGATAGGGGATGCAACGATCGCCCCGGCTCGAAAGAGCGCTGACTTCCGTGTGGTGGCCTGTCGCGAGACAGGTCTGCTTCAACCCATCCCGGAGGGGGACATGCCCTTCGGGGCAGTTGTCCATCCTTCGGGACCGGGCGGGCGTAGTTCAATGGCAGAACTTCTGCTTCCCAAGCAGATAGCGTGGGTTCGATTCCCATCGCCCGCTCCACGTCAACGGAGGTTGATATGGACGCAAGAGATTGCGATGTTGCCTCCACCAACTGGACGCACTGGCACGGTATACCGTGGCAGGATGCGCATCAGGTGGTCGGGAGGCTGCAGGCAAGAATCGCGAAAGCAGCAAAGGCAGGCGAATGGCGCAATGTCAAACGCCTGCAGAGACTCCTCACCCGCTCCATCAGCGCGAAAGCGTTGGCGGTCAAACGGGTAACCGAGAACCAGGGTCGCAAGACCCCGGGGATCGACCGGCAAACATGGAGTACTCCGGACGATAAGTGGCAGGCGGTCGGCACCTTGCAACACAAGGGCTACAAGCCGAAGCCGATGAGACGGGTCTACATCCCGAAAGCAAATGGTGACCGACGCCCACTGGGCATCCCGACCATGCGCGACCGGGCCATGCAAGCGCTGCACCTGTTGGCGCTCGACCCGACAGCCGAGACGACCGGCGACACTCACTCCTACGGTTTCCGCCGTGGGCGCTCGACGGCAGATGCAATCGAACAGGTGCGCAACGCGCTTGGACGAAGGCACTCGCCGAAATGGGTGCTGGAGGGAGACATCAAAGGGTGTTTCGACAACATCAGTCACGAGTGGCTGCTCGCCCACGTCCCCATGGACAAAGGCGTGTTGCGCAAATGGCTGAAAGCCGGGTACTTCGAGGGCAATGCCCTCTTCCCGACAGAGAGCGGGACACCGCAGGGCGGGATCATCTCGCCCGTTCTAGCGAACTTGGCACTGGACGGTCTGCAAAGCAAACTGGCGGGACTCTTCCGCACGGTGCGTGATGCGAGGGCGGCCAAGGTCAACTTCGTGCGCTACGCCGATGACTTCATCATCACCAGCAGTTCGCGAGAGCTGTTGGAAGAGAAGATCAAACCGCTCGTGCAGGAGTTCATGCGCGAGCGCGGGCTCGAACTTTCAGAGAAGAAGACGTTGATCACCCACGTGGACGACGGCTTCGACTTTCTGGGATGGACGGCTCGCTGGCAAGGCGGCATGTTGTTGACGAAACCAGCCAGGAAGAACGTCAAGAACTTCTTGGAGAAGATTCGCGGAACACTGCGGCAGATGCGCACAGCCAGACAGGAAGACGTGATCGACAAGCTCAACCCGGTCATACGGGGCTGGGCCAACTATCACCGAAGCCAGATGGCGACGCGCACGTTCGCGAAGACCGACCATTTGATCTGGCAGGCGCTGTGGCGCTGGGCACGCCGCCGTCACCCCAACAAAGGGGAGCGGTGGACCAAGGCCCGGTATTTCCGGCGCATCAAGGGTCGCGATTGGCGGTTTGCGGACAAGGACAAGGCGCTGTTGACGCTGGTGAGCTTCCACAAGAAGCCCCACATCAAAATCGATGGCAGCCGAAATCCGTACAGCCCGGAAGACGAGGACTACTTCGACGCGCGCCTCGCGCGCAAGATGGAGTCTGACTTGAAAGGGCGCCGGAAGCTGGCGTGGTTGTGGTACTGGCAGGAAGGACTGTGTCCGTGCTGCAACCAGAAGATCACGAAGGAGACGGGGTGGCACATCCACCACGTCATCAAGCGATCGGAAGGCGGGTCGGAACAGATGAGCAATCTTCAACTGCTCCATCCGAACTGCCATCGGCAACACCACGCCACCGAGTGAGTCAGAGGACGTGTCCTGTGACGAAGAGATTGGAAGGCGCGACAGAGGCACGAACAGGTGCCGACGCCGAGAGTTGAGAGGAGCCGAGCGTGGCATGCTCGGCTGAATTGGAGGTGGAATGTGTCTGTAGCTGAACGGTTGAGAGGATGGGCGAAGAAAATCAAGCGCGACGGCGTGACCCTTTGGTTTGCCTCCCGGCATCCCGAAGTCCCTTGGCCTGCAAAGGCTCTCGGGGTTTTCGTTGTCGCATACGCGCTCAGCCCCATCGACCTGATTCCGGACTTCGTGCCGGTGCTTGGCTACGTTGACGATGTGATCCTGCTGCCGGGACTGATATGGCTGGCCATCAAGATGATCCCCGCTCCCGTTCTTGGGGAGTGTCGCGATCAGGCCGACGAATGGATGAGGACGCAAGGCAAGAAGCCCACCAGTCGGGTGGGTGCCCTTCTAGTCATCGCCGTTTGGATCGGAACCAGTTGGGCCCTTTGGCAGTGGGTGATCAAACCGTGGCTTGGCACATGAGCCCTCCGACAGGCCAGTGTGTGCATGAGCGACCTCAGGACTTGACGCCTCGCTGAACGAGACCAGAGTCATGGGACACGAAAGATCGGTATGAACGACGACGAACAGACCAAGGGCGATCCGCAACGTCAGCCCCATCCGATGCGAATCATCGAAGGCGGGCGGGCTGCGCTGGAGCGGGAAGTGCTGTGGGCAGTGGCGTTGGGACGACCCAATGCCGAAGCTCTGCTGCGCCAACTGCAACGCCCGGCGAATGCCAGTTTGTCGGTAGTGCCGACGAGTGCTAACTCAAGCAACTTTGCAGCGGTTACCATAGCCAGAAATGGCGGGTGACTTCAGGCTGCTTGAGCCGGATGCGGGGAAACTTGCACGTCCGGTTCTTAGGGGGGAGGGGTCGCCGCGAGGCACCCTTCCTACCCGACTTCATACGAGGGTTCGATTCCCTTCACCCGCTCCATAGTTTCATAAGTCATTGATTTGACTTGTGGCTTCATCCCAAAGTGAGCCCAACGCGCAACACCACTACGAAAGTGGGGTACGACGTGTCGGGCTCAAGTTATTTATATTGGCGCACCAGTGGCGTCTACTTCGTGCGGCTATACGTGCCGTCGCGACTCAAGCTAGCCGCTGGACAAGATGGGCTCCATCGCCGCACCGCCCGGATCTCCGCAGCCGTCACTGGTCAGATCGACGCGTGCGTGTCTGACCAGTGGCTTCAATGCTCCCAATTAAATAGCACCTAGCGCTTATCCAGCAAGCACTTGAGGCCGATTTGACCTGATTAACGACATGCCTCAGATCAGGCCACAAGCCCTCCCCCCTCTCCCAGAGGGAGAGGGGGTCCAACCGGCACAACCCCTTGGGGAGAGGGAGGCGTGAGGGGGGCATCTGCGACAGGTACATAGTCAGGCGATTTGACTGTTTTTTTCAGACAGCTTCCCCCCATGTCCCTTCAGTCAACTAGCAGCGCCCTTGCCCGGTTGTTCTGAAAAAAAAGCATGAAATGGCCGGGTTCTGATAAAAATCCCCGTGAACACAAGATTTTTCTTTCCACCGATGGCCTGCATGTCCCGGCAGCACGCCCTTCAACTGAGAAGAACATCGAGCACTCCTTCATTTTTGAAGAAAATTCCCGCACACTGAGGTTTTTCCCGCCCCGCACCGCCCCACTGACATGAGCACCGCTGTTGGTTACGCCTGGATTCAGGACGCGCTCCAGGCCCCGGACTTTCTGGGCGCCCACAAGGCGCGGCTGGCGGCTGTGCAAAGTCTGCAGCGGCTGCCCGAGGGGGCGCTGCTGGTGCCCGCCAAGCTGGCGCCCGGCAACCACTGGCTGGACCATGCCCTGTTTGCCATCAAGCACGAAGGAGTGCAGCTGGACTACCTGACGGCGGCCCTGCGCCAGGTCGGCCAGAAGGAGATGGAGGCCGAGTTCCTGCGCACGCCCAACGGCGCCTATGTGCGCAAGCTGTGCCTGCTGTGGGAGGCCGCCCACCAGCGCCCCTTGCAGGCGGTGGAGCAGCGCCCTGTGGCGGCTGCGTATGTGCCCATGTTCGACCCGGCGGCCTACCTGACCGGCGCATCGCGGCGCAATGCGCGCTGGCGGGTGGACTTCAACGGGCTGGGCGACCTGGCCTTTTGCCCGGTGGTGCGCAAGACCGATGCGGTGCTGCAGGGCTTGCAGCACGATGTGCTGGCCCATGCCAAGGCGTTCGCCGCATCCATTGGCCCGCAGATGCTGGAGCGTGCCTTGTCGTGGGCGTATCTGAGCGAGACCGAGGGCTCGTTCGCCATCGAGGGCGAAATACCCAGCGAAGACAAGGCCAGCCGGTTTGCCGCGCTGCTCAAGCGCGCACACAACCCGCGCCCGCTGACCGAGGGCTATCTGATCGAGCTGCAGAACGCCACCGTCAGCAACCCGTTCGACCAGGCGACGCAGTTCCGCACCGAGCAAAACCGCCTGCAGGGCAACGCCCTGGGCGCGGCGGGGGTGACTTATGTGCCGCCCCAGCCCGAGCTGTGCGCCGCGCTGATGGAGCAGCTCATGGCACTGTCCAACCGGCGCCCCGCCGGGCTGGACCCACTGGCGCATGCAGGGCTGGTGTCGTTCGCGTTTGTCTTTCTGCACCCGTTCATGGATGGCAACGGGCGCCTGTCGCGCTTTCTGATTCACCACTGCCTGGGCCAGTCGGGCGCGTTGCCTGCGGGCTTTTTGCTGCCCGTGTCGGTGGCGATGAAAAAGCACGAAGAGCAATACTGGCAAGCGTTGACGACCTTCAGCCGGCCCGCCCGGGAGCTGTGCCAGGTGCTGTGGTCGGGCGATGACCAGTACAGCTACACATGGCAGAGCGGCGAGGATGTCTGGTTCCGCTACATGGATGTCACCGAGGGCGTGGCCTTCACGCTGGCCATGGCCAAGGCGTCGCTGGAGATCCATCTGCGCCAGGAGGTGGAGTTTCTAGGGCTGTTTGACGACGTGGCCCGGTACATCAACGACCGCCACGACCTGCGCGGCACGGACCTGGCCACGCTGATCGTTACCACCTACCAAAACGGCGGCAAGCTCTCGAACAACCGGCGCAAGCGCTTTGCCGACCGCGTGCAGGCGCATGTGCTCCACGAGATTGAAGCGGCCGTGGCCCGGCGCATGCAGAGTCAACCGCTGCCCGGCACAGAAGACGAAGACTAAAAACTCCGAGGGAGCAAGCGTGTCACTGTGCGTATTTCGGCCCATCGTGACCGGTCATTCCGGCGCATCGTGACCGACCGTTTCGGTGACGTGCCCGATCATTTCGGCATCGGCCCGCCGGTTTGGTGGCTTTTGAGGAGCCCCCTGGCCACGTCAGCGGTACTGCGTAGAGCACTCAATCCTGGGCACCGTAGCCCCGGCGGCTTTGCCGCCAAAGGAGCCGGATTTCCAAGCAACGAATGTTTCTACCGAGGGTGTGCAGCCCAGTAAGTACCTTCATCGGAAAGTCAGGAAAAACTTGTCCACGACAGGGTCGGCACCTTCACCCGCCGGAATGTGTCAATGACTTTGCGTCACCCGTGGACATTAATTTAGTGTGGGATTTTCTTGCGGATTGGTCGATTGATCCTGTGACGGAGGGTTGATCCAAACAGCAGCAGGCATAGGCGCCAGCTGAGGCGGTTTGTTGAATCTGTGGGGGTGGGCAAGGAACGCTGCGTCCAGGGTGGCCTGGCGGATGATGCGCATGTCCGCAGCCAAACCAAAGTGAACGCTATGCGGTGTCATGTGGCCGATACCGCTGTGGCAATGCTGGTCGTTGTACCAGGCGAAGAAGGCATGGCAATGGACTCGGGCGTCCTCGATACAGCCAAAGCGATCAGGGAACTCGGGGCGGTATTTCATGGTCTTGAACTGCGACTCCGAGTAGGGGTTGTCGTCCGAGACATGGGGACGGCTATGGCTCTTGGCCACGTCCAGATCGAGTAGCAAGCTGGCCACCGGCTTGGAGCGCATGGCGGCTCCCCGATCGGCATGCAACGTCAGCATGCCCGGCTCCACGTCATGGCGCGAGACCGTCTCGGTGATGAGCTGCTGGGCAAGCTCGGCGCTCTCTTTGGGCGCGAGCATCCAGCCCACGACAAAGCGACTGAAGATGTCCAGGATCACGTAGAGGTGGAAACACGTCCACTTGGCTGGCCCTTTGAGTTTGGTGATGTCCCAGGACCAGACCTGGTTGGGCGCTACGGCCAACAACTCGGGTTTGGTGTAGGCCGGGTGAACGAGCTGGTTGCGCCGCTCGCGGCATCCCCCGCTTTGAGCCAGCACGCGGTACATGGTGCGCACCGATCCGACATAAATACCCTCGCCCAGCAGCGTGGCGTGCACGGCCGCTGGAGCGGTGTCGGCAAAACGCTCGCTGTTGAGCGTTTGCAGCAGCGTCTGGCGCTCCTGGGCATCCAAGGCCAGGGGTGGGCGAGATCGAGGTGCTCGCGGTGCGGGTGGGCCCACCATGGCCTTGCGGCCAAGTCGTAGGCGCTGGCGGGCAGGCACCCCGCGGGGCAGCCCCACGGCACGGCAAGCGGCACCAGAGCCCAGCGCTGGCGTGAGTTCCTGAGCGGCCGCCATCAAGTGCCCCCGCGCTTGTTCTCGGCTGCCAGCAAGTCCAGCAGCGCGGTGACTTTTTTTTGGACCTCGATCACCAGATTGGCCTTGTCGAGATCAATGCGCAGCTTGTCGCGCTCACGGGTGAGCTGCGCAATCTGCAGCGCGTCTAGGCGAACTGGATCGGCTTTGGGGCCACGCTTGCTGGGCGCCAAAGCATCGAGATCGGCGGCCTCAAGCTGGCGGCGCCAGGTGCTCAAGGAGGATGAGTAAACACCCTCACGGCGCATCAGCGCGCCCAACTCGCCGGGCCTGGCGCATTGGTCAGCCTCTTTCAAGATGCGCCGCTTGTCGGCCTTGGTGAAAGTGCGCCGACGGGCGCGTGGCACTACCTCGGTATTGTTGGCTGGCGGGGGCGTCGTTGGCGCCGATTCAGGCGCATCTTCAGTCGCCCTACGGGCTCCCTGCGATGCGCCTGAATAGGGTGAAACCTGCTGTGCATACATGGGTGCCTTGATCTGCTGGTTGGTGGTCATACCTGCCTCTTTACTCACTAATCTTTCGGAGGAAGGTGACGCAGGTCATATTGGCACAGGGGGGGCTACAGCGAGAAC
>DMZZ01000212.1:0-2880 GCA_003484805.1 Comamonadaceae bacterium
GTGCAGTAGCCCGTGGCCAGCTCGCTCTTGTTGCCGGTGGTCAGCACCATGGCGCCAAACTTGTTCGACAACGCCATCAGCAGCGTGCCGCGGATGCGTGCCTGCAGGTTTTCCTCGGTCGTATCCTCGGCGCGGCCCACAAAATGCGGGGCCAGCGCGGCCTTGAAGGCCTCGAACTACGGCGCGATGGCGATCTCGTCGTACTGCACACCCAGCCGCCCGGCCATGTCGCGCGCGTCGATCCAGCTGATATCGGCCGTATAGGGCGACGGCATCATCACCGTGCGCACCTTGTCGGCACCCAGCGCATCGACTGCAATGGCCAGCACCAGCGCCGAATCGATGCCACCCGACAGGCCCAGCAGCACCCCCGGGAAGCCGTTCTTGCGCACGTAGTCGCGCACACCCAGCACCAGGGTATCCCACAGGTCGGCTTCCATGCTGCGTTCAGGGGCCACATCAGCTACTATTTTGATAGCTGAATGCGCTTTATCCACCTGCGTAAAAACCAGTTTTTCTTCAAAACCCGGGGCCCGGCCCACCACCTGCCCCGCAGCGTCCAGGGCAAACGAGCGGCCCTCGAAGACCACCTCGTCCTGCCCACCGACCAGGTGCGCATAGACGAGCGGCAGGCCCGTCTCCAGCACGCGCTCGCGCATGGTCTGCTCGCGCTCGGCGCTCTTGCCCATGTGAAAGGGTGAGGCGTTGATGACGGCCAGCAACTCGGCGCCGACCTGGGCGCAGTCGCGTGCGGGCGCAGCATGCCAGGCGTCCTCGCAGATCAGCAGGCCCACGCGCACACCCTGCACTTCGAACACGCAGGGCGCCTGGCCGGGCACGAAGTAGCGGCGCTCGTCGAAAACCTGGTAATTGGGCAGCTCGCGCTTGGCGTAGGTGTTTTCGACGCAGCCGTTGCGCAGCACGCTGGCGGCATTCAGGCACGGGGCGAACGCGGGCGAGCCCTGCTCGGTGCGCTGCGGATGACCCAGCACGATGGCGAGGTCTTTCAGCCCTGCGGTCTCGCGGGCCACTGCTTTGACGGCATCATCGCAGGCAGACAGGAAGGCGGGGCGCAGAAACAGGTCTTCGGCCGCGTAGCCGCACAGAGCCAGCTCCGGCGTCAGCAGGAGGCGCGCGCCAGCAGCATGGGCCTGGCGTGCCGCATCAACGATTTTCTGCACGTTACCGGGCAGGTCGCCCACCACGAAATTGAGTTGCGCAGTGCAAATGGAAAGCGTCATGGAATGGAAACAGGCCGCTGAGGCCCCTGAAAAAACCGCCGTGTCAGCGCACACAGGCCCTGGGCTACGCATGACTGAGCAGGCAGGCATGACTGAAGCAGCCATTATCACCCGCGTGTCCGATTCTCTGCAGGACATCGACGCGGCAGCCTGGAACGCCCTGCTGGCCCTGCAGAACCACCCCACGCCCTTCATGCGCCACGAATACCTGGCCGCGCTTGAAGCCAGTGGCAGCGCCACGCCCCGGACGGGCTGGACGCCGCGATTTTTCACGCTCTGGCAGGGCGGCGACCTCGTGGCCGCATGCCCGCTGTACCTCAAAAGCCACTCCTATGGCGAGTATGTGTTTGACTGGACCTGGGCCAACGCCCATGCCGAGCACGGCCTCCCCTACTACCCCAAGGCCGTGGTGGCCGTGCCCTTCACCCCGGTGCCGGGCACGCGCCTGATGGCGCGCGATGCGCTGGCGCGGGCGGCGCTGGTCCGGGCGCTGCACGCCTGGTGCGAGAACGAGGGCGTTTCATCGCTGCATGTGCTGTTCGCAGCCGACGAGGACCTGGACGCCTGCGCCCAGGCCGGGCTGTTGCTGCGCCAGACCGTGCAATTCCATTGGACGAATGCTGGCTACGGAAGTTTTGATGATTTCCTGTCGCGGCTCGCACAGGAAAAGCGCAAGAAAATCCGCCAGGAGCGCCGCCGCGTGCAGGATGCCGGCGTCACGTTTCGCTGGCTGCGAGGCACCGACATCCAGACGCATGACTGGGATTTCTTCTACCGCTGCTACGAACGCACCTACCTCGAACATGGCAACCCGCCCTACCTCACGCGCGACTTCTTCCAACGCATGGCGGAGCACATGCCTGAAGCCTGGCTGCTGTTCATTGCGGAACGCCAGGGCCAACCCATTGCTTCNNTGGTAGCCTACGGCCGCTACTGGGGTGCGCTGGAGCGCGTGGACTGCTTGCACTTCGAGGCCTGTTACTACCAGCCGCTGCAGTGGTGCATTGCGCACGGCGTGCTGCGTTTCGAAGGCGGCGCGCAGGGCGAACACAAGATGGCCCGAGCCCTGTTGCCGGTGCCCACGCACAGCGCACACTGGCTGGCCCACCCGGCCTTTGCCGATGCGGTGGACCGCTACCTGCAGCGCGAAACCGCCGGGATGGAGCAATACCTTGAGCATCTGCAGGCGCGCAGCCCCCTGCGCACGCACGCATAGCTCTCAGCGCTTGCCCAGCCCTTGTTCCAGCAATTGCTGGAACTGCCCGGCCGGCACGGGCCGGCTGTAGTAATAGCCCTGCACCTCGGTGCAACCCTGCGCCTGCAGAAAGGCCAGTTGCCCCGCGGTCTCCACCCCCTCGGCGATGGTCTGCATGCCCAGGCTGTCGGCCATGGAGATGATGGCGCTGACGATGGCGCGGTCTTCCGGGTCGTCCGTGATGTCGCGCACGAAGGACTGGTCGATCTTGAGCTTGTAAACCTTGAACCGCTTGAGGTGGCTGAGCGACGAATAACCGGTGCCGAAATCGTCGATGGACAGCAGCACGCCGCGCTCGTGCAGCTTGTCCATCATGGCAATGGCCGTGAGCGGGTCGGTCATCGCCACACCCTCGGTCAGCTCCAGCTCCAGGCAATGCGCGGG
>DMZZ01000328.1:0-3188 GCA_003484805.1 Comamonadaceae bacterium
TTCGAGCACGACCTTGTCGGTTTCGATCTCGATCAGGATCTCATCGACGGCGACGGCCTCACCGGCCTTCTTCTTCCAGGTGAGCATGGTGGCCTCGGCCACGGACTCGGACAGCTGGGGGACTTTGACTTCTACGATAGCCATTTTGATTTCTTTCCAGAAAGGTGTTTTGTACTGAGTGAGGGGGTTTCCGGCCTTACTTGGTCAGGACAAAACCCTTGAGCTTGGCGAAGGCACCATCGACCAGGGCCTTCTGCTGCTCCTGGTGCAGGTGCGAGTAGCCGACGGCAGGCGACGCGGAGGCCGCGCGGCCCGAGTAGCCCAGCTTCTGGCCATCGAGCATGTTCTCGTGGATGTTGTGCTGGATGAAGAACCAGGCACCCTGGTTCTGCGGCTCGTCCTGACACCACACGATGTCGGTGGCGTTGGGATACTTCTTGAGCTCGGTGGCAAACGCCTTGTGCGGAAAGGGATAGAGCTGCTCGATGCGGAGGATGGCCACGTCGCTGGCTTCCTTCTCTGTGCGCTTCTTCACTAGGTCGTAGTACACCTTGCCCGAGCAGGCGATCACGCGCTTGACCTTGTCGGCCTTCTTGTTGATCGTTTCGTCCTGCTCCGGAATCACCGTCTGGAAAGCGCCCTTGGTGAACTCGGACAGCGGCGAGGTTGCGTCCTTGTTGCGCAGCAGCGACTTGGGCGTCATGATGACCAGCGGCTTGCGCAGGTTGCGCACCATCTGGCGGCGCAGCACATGGAAGATCTGGCTGGCGGTGGTGGGCTGCACGATCTGCATGTTGGCATCGGCGGCCAACTGCATGAAGCGCTCCAGGCGGGCCGAGCTGTGCTCGGGACCCTGGCCTTCGTAGCCGTGCGGCAGCATCAGCGTGATGCCGTTGACACGGCCCCACTTCACTTCGCCCGAGGCGATGAACTGGTCGATCACGACCTGCGCGCCGTTAGCGAAGTCGCCGAACTGGGCTTCCCAGATCACCAGGGTGTTCGGGTCGTTGGAGGCGTAGCCGTATTCGTAGCCCAGCACGGCCTCTTCCGACAGGATGGAGTCGATCACGACGAACGGAGCCTGGTTCTCGGCCACGTTTTGTAAGGGCACATAGGTGCCGGTGTCCCACTTTTCGCGCTTCTGGTCGTGGATCACGGCATGGCGGTGCGTGAACGTGCCACGGCCGCAGTCTTCGCCCGACAGGCGCACGGGGTAGCCGCTGGCCACCAGCGAGGCAAAAGCCATGTGTTCGCCCATGCCCCAGTCCACGGGAATGTCGCCACGGCCCATCGCAGCGCGGTCGTCATAGACCTTCTTGACGAGCTGGTGCGGCGTCACGCTCTCGGGAATGGTGGTGAGCTTCTCGGCCAGGCGCTTCCACTCGGTCATCGGAATGGCGGTGTCGCCGGCATCCGTCCACTTCTTGCCCAGGAAGGGCGACCAATCGACGGCGTACTTGCTCTTGAAGTTGGTCAGCACCGGATCGACCGTGTGCTTGCCGGCATCCATGGCAGCACGGTAGGCCTTGGCCATGTCGTCACCCAGCGTTTCGCCAAAACCCTGCGTGGCCAGGCGGTCCGCGTACAGCTTGCGCGTGCCGGGGTGTGCCGCGATTTTCTTGTACATCAGCGGCTGGGTCAGCGCNNGGCGTGTCCTGCTCGTTGTGGCCCAGCTTGCGGAAGCAGGTGATGTCGACCACCACGTCCTGGCGGAACTCCATGCGGAACTCCAGCGCGAGCTGTGTGGCCAGCACCACCGCCTCGGGATCGTCACCGTTGACGTGGAGCACCGGCGCCTCGACCATCTTGACGATGTCGGTGCAATACACGGTGGAGCGCATGTCGCGCGGGTCAGAGGTGGTGAAGCCGATCTGGTTGTTGATGATCAGGTGCACCGTGCCGCCGGTGGTGTAGCCACGGGTCTGGGCCAGCGCCAGGGTTTCCTGGTTCACGCCCTGGCCGCCGAAGGCCGCGTCACCGTGCACCAGCACGGGCAAGACCTGGCTGCCACGCGCGTCGCCACGGCGGTCCATGCGGGCACGCACCGATCCTTCCACGACGGGGTTGACGATTTCCAGGTGCGAGGGATTGAACGCCAGGCTCAGGTGCACCGGACCGCCCGGGGTGGAGACATCGGAGCTGAAGCCCTGGTGGTACTTCACGTCGCCTGCTGGCAGGTCTTCGGGTGCGGTGTGGTCGAATTCGGCAAACAGATCCTTGGGCATCTTGCCCAGAGTGTTGACCAGCACGTTGAGGCGGCCACGGTGGGCCATGCCGATCACGATTTCCTGAACGCCCTGGGCACCCGCAGCGTTGATCAGCTCGTCCATCGCCGCAATGAAGCTCTCCCCCCCTTCGAGAGAGAAACGCTTCTGGCCGACGTACTTGGTGTGCAGGAAACGCTCCAGGCCTTCGGCGGCCGTCAGGCGGTCAAGGATGCGCTTCTTGCGTTCCGCGCTGAAATTGGGCTTGCTGCGGATGCTTTCGAGCTTCTGCTGCCACCAGCGCTTTTGCGCCTGGTCGGAGGTGTACATGAACTCGGCGCCCAGGGTGCCACAGTAGGTTTCGCGCAGCGCATTGATCAGTTCGCGCAACGGCATCTTCTCCTTGCCGAAGAAGGTGTTGCTCGTATCGAACACCGTTTCCTGGTCGGCGTCGGTGAAACCGTAGAACGACGGTTCCAGCTCCGGGATCTGGGGGCGTTCGGTGCGCTTGAGCGGGTCCAGGTCGGCCCAACGCTGACCCACGTTGCGGTACGCGGCAATCAGTTGCTGTACAGCGGTGCGCTTGCGGCCCATTTCGGCGTCAGCGCTGGCCACCACCACCTTGGTGCCGCCCGCCTTGGCGCGCTCGGCGAAGGCATTGACCACCGGAAGGTGCGGAACGTCCTTGGCGTTGGATCCATCCACGGCGGGGACATGCTGCAGCGCGTCGAAGTATTCGCGCCAGGTGTCGGGGACGCTACCGGGGTTGGCCAGGTAGTTTTCGTACATTTCTTCGACATAGGGCGCATTGCCGCCGAAGAGGTATGTGTTGCCTTGGTAGGCTTGATAGACGGACGTAGTCTCGCTCATATTCCGCTGACCTCCGCTTTCCTCTGGAAAGCATTTGGTGGTTTGAAAACCTTCCGCGACACGGCTGAACCGGTTGGCGGATGCGACTGTGGCTGGGGAAGGGCCTTGTACAAC
>DMZZ01000328.1:3404-5699 GCA_003484805.1 Comamonadaceae bacterium
CTGGTCACCCTGCTGCTGTGCCTGTTCGTCGTGATCCTGCCCATGACGCTCATCAGCATCTCACTCGTCCAGGAAGCCACGCTGATCTATGAACGTCTGCGTACCGGGCAGCTTGATTTCGGCGCCTATTTCCAGCAGGTGATTGCGGCGCTGCCTGCGTGGGCGGTGAGCCTGCTCGACAGCCTGGATCTGACCAGCGTGGCCGCACTGCAACACAAATTGGCCACCGTGTCGGTGCAGGCCAGCCAGCTCATCGCCACCCGCGCCCTGAACATTGGCCAGAACACGCTGCAGTTTGTGGTGAGCTTTGGGGTCATGCTCTACCTGCTGTTCTTTCTGCTGCGTGACGGCCCGGCATTGGGAGCCCGCATTCGCAAAGCCATCCCCCTGGAAGAAAAACACAAGCAGGACCTGAGCAGCAAGTTCACCACGGTGATTCGCGCAACCCTCAAGGGCAATCTCATGGTGGCAGCCACCCAGGGACTGCTGGGTGGCTTCATTTTCTGGGCGCTGGGCATCCAGGGGCCGGTGCTCTGGGGCGTGCTGATGGCTTTTCTCTCGCTGTTGCCCGCCGTGGGCGCAGGCCTGATCTGGGGCCCGGTGGCCATCTATTTCCTGGCTACGGGCGCCATGTGGCAGGCAGGCGTTCTGACGGCCTTTGGCGTAGGGGTCATCGGACTGGTGGACAACATCCTGCGGCCCATTCTGGTCGGCAAGGACACCAAGATGCCCGACTATGTCGTACTGATCTCCACGCTCGGCGGCATGACCCTGTTCGGGCTGAGCGGCTTCGTCATTGGCCCGGTGATTGCTGCACTGTTCATGGCCAGCTGGGATCTGGTGTCTGCGCCAGACCATTAGCCGACACTACCGGCTTCCAGCCTGGTCGCGCAGCTTGCGGTAAAGGGTATTGCGGCTGATGCCCAGTACCCGGGCCGCTTCCGACAGATTGCCGCCACAGGCGCTGACCGTGCGCGCAATGGTCTGACGTGAAACCGACCGCAGATCCAGCGCGGCGGCAGGCGCCTCGTCGCCATTCGCCCAGGGGGCCTCCAGGTTTGCCGAATCTGCGGCCAGAGCCTGCGCAAGATCGTCTGGCATGTGGTGCCATGCAATCACGGTCTCCTGCTCGTCCAATAGCGCGCAGGCCGTGCGAAGGGCATTGGCAAGCTGGCGCAGATTGCCGGGCCATGCGTATCGACGCAGGCACACCATCAGCTCCGGCGCGATCAGGATCGAATGGCCAGGAACAAGGCGGCGCAACTGACGCGCCACCAATTCATCGAAATCCGAACGCGCACGCAGCGCGGGCAGCTGCAGAGTCAGGCCATTGATGCGGTAGTACAGGTCTTCCCGAAAACGCCCCTCCTGCATCTCCTGGGGCAGCTTGCGGTGGGTGGCACACACCAGCGCGAAATCCACTGCCACCGGCTTGCCTCCGCCCAGGGGCACCACCTGCTGATCCTGCAGCACGCGCAGGAGACGCGACTGCAATGTCGGCGGCATGTCCCCGATTTCGTCCAGAAACAGGGTGCCTCCATGGGCCTCCCGGATGCGTCCGGGCGCCCCCTCTCGCCGAGCCCCAGTAAAAGCCCCGCCCTGATAGCCAAACAGTTCTGCTTCGATCAAGTTTTCTGGCAGGGCCGCGCAATTGACTGCAACGAAGGACTTCGACTGGCGTGGCCCGCTGTCATGCACGGCACGCGCAAAAACCTCTTTGCCTACGCCCGACTCTCCCAGCAGCAACAGCGGGATCGCCTTGCCCATCACCTTGCGCGCACGGGCAATCGCCGCCTGCAGCACGGCGTCGCCGGTATCCATGGCCGCCAGCGCATCGGTCAACTCGGCGACGGCCACAGGCGCTGCAATGGTGCGGTGAACCCCACTGGACGAGCGCCCTGTCTCCACCCGCAGCCACACCGCCTGGCCGGACAGGGTATGTACCACGCGCGGGATGTAGGTCGAACGCTGACACCAATCCAGCAGCTGCTCCATCGACTCTGCCAGCACCGCATCGAGCCGCACATGCTGCAGGTCGCGCCAGGTCAATCCAAGGATATTAAGGGCCGTGGCGCTGGCACCGACCAGCAGACCATCTTCGCGCACCGCCAGCAGCCCTTCCGTCACGGTGCCCAGTCCCTCGGGTTGCGCGTGCAGCCGAAGCTTCAACCCGCCCCAGTGGCGCAGGTCGTGCCGCGTCTCGAACAGCCGGTGCTCGATCATCCGCGCCGCCGAGCGCACCAGACCGAGGGTATGTCGGTGATAGCCCCGGTAGTCTCCGGACACATCGAGCGC
>DMZZ01000328.1:5869-6436 GCA_003484805.1 Comamonadaceae bacterium
AGCAGGAACTCCATCACGGGTCGCGCATGGGCCACCAGTTCACGCTGCACTTCCAGCGCCCGAGCAAGCTGGGCGCCCGAGGCGTGGGGAGCGCCTGGCGTGCGGCCGCAAGGCTGCAGACCCGCGCTCCAGCATCGCATCCAGGACTGCGTGAGCTCTGGAAGGATGAGATCGGGCGGCAGGTTTCCACTGCTCATCAACTGGCGGCGTGCCTGCCGTAGCAGGCTGGGCACCGGTCGCTCCTGGAGGGCTGAAGGGGGCATGGCCGTTTGTCTCCTGATGGTTCAGTGCGCGGGATGGGTGCGCCATCTCCGGCGTCGCCACGATGGCTAGGTGGCGACGGGCCCATTGTGCTCCAGCAAGACAGCCTACTTCAGCCGAAAACCCCGAACCCCTGTCCCGTTTTGACACACCCTGTGTCAGCCGCCGACACAGCAGTGACAGCCTCGCCACAGCACATGCCCCGGCATGACCCGGACAAGCACCCTTTCCGGGCGAATTGGCGTTGGGCACGCGCTGGCACGCATCGTGCAAAGAATCTACCGAAGACCGCACGCACCAGACCTG
>DMZZ01000328.1:6643-6959 GCA_003484805.1 Comamonadaceae bacterium
AACCTGGAAATGCTGGCCTACGCCGAAACCGTGGACAACGGCAAGGCCATCCGCGAAACCCTGAACGCGGACATTCCGCTCACGGTGGATCATTTCCGCTACTTCGCGGGGTGCCTGCGCTCGCAGGAAGGAAGCCTGAGCGAGATCGATGCCGACACCATCGCCTACCACTTTCACGAACCCCTGGGTGTGGTCGGCCAGATCATTCCCTGGAACTTCCCCATCCTGATGGCAGCATGGAAGCTGGCCCCCGCCCTGGCGGCCGGCAACTGCGTGGTGCTCAAGCCGGCGGAATCCACCCCGGTGTCCATCCTGG
>DMZZ01000150.1:0-1106 GCA_003484805.1 Comamonadaceae bacterium
CGCGCTCGACCGGGCGGGCCTGGTGGGTGCCGATGGCGCCACACATGCCGGGGCCTACGACATTCCGTTCGTCCGCTGCATCCCGAACATGAGCCTGGCCTGCCCTGCCGACGAGCGCGAGTGCCGACAGCTGCTCTCCACCGCCTTCGCGCAGAACCACCCGGTGGCTGTGCGATACCCGCGCGGGGTGGGCGTGGGCGTGGCCCCGCTGCCCGGGCTTGATGCTTTGCCGCTGGGCAAGGGCGAGATTCGCCGCGCGCGCCAGGGCGTTTCGGACGGCAAGGCGCCGCGCATCGCCATTCTGGCTTTCGGCACGCTGCTTTATCCCGCGCTCGAGGCCGCCGAGGCGCTCGACGCCACCGTGGTCAACATGCGCTGGGTGAAGCCGCTGGATGTGGACCTGCTCCTCCAGGTGGCCGCTGACCACGATGCGCTGGTCACGGTGGAAGAAGGCTCCACCATGGGCGGTGCAGGCAGCGCGGTGATGGAGGCGTTGAACGCTGCCGGCGTCGTGCGCCCGGTGCTCGCGCTGGGCCTGCCCGATGTGTTCATTGAGCACGGCGATCCGGCCAAGCTGCTGGCTTTGCAGGGGCTCGACGCTGCGGGAATCGCGCATGCCATCACCGCACGTTTTGCTGCGGCCGTGGCCTGAGAAGTTGTGAACGAACCCACCATGCCCGCTCATTCCGCCAAAACACACCCGCTCATCGTTGCAAATGCTCGCCATAGCCCGCGCTATGGCTGCGCTTTGTGCCTTGATCGGCCGCGTTTTGGCGGCCTGCTCGGTCACGCCGGATTCATTCACACCTTCTGAGCTAGCGCGCTTGACATCCAGCGTTGGCAGGATGCTTGCAGAACCCTGAAGCCCCATGCCGGGAGGGCGGATTTCGCGGGAAAACCCGCAAAAATCCGGGGGGTCATGTTCCTACAATGAGTGCGGCTGAAGCAAGTCCTTGGCGTTGTGCGGCCCTGTGTCCGGACGCCAAGTTGTGCAATCAATATTTCGGAGAGAACCCCATGGATCGTCGTTCAATCATCAAGCGTGCCGGTATTGCCGGCGTGCTCGCCGCTGGTGTGGCACCGGCAGTGCACGCCCAGGCTGCCAT
>DMZZ01000150.1:1205-4221 GCA_003484805.1 Comamonadaceae bacterium
CTACGGCAAGAACCCGGCCTTTGCGCTGGGCTCGGCCATTCCCTTCGGCTTCAATGCACGCCAGATGAATGCCTGGATGCTGCATGGCAACGGCCGCAAGCTGATGAACGAGTTCTACTCGAACTTCAACGCCATCAGCTTCGCTGGTGGCAACACCGGCACCCAGATGGGTGGCTGGTACCGCAAGGAAATCAAGTCTCCCGCCGATTTCAAGGGCCTGAAAATGCGCCTGGGCGGCGGCCTGGTGGGTGAAGTCATGCAGAAGCTGGGCGCCGTGCCCCAGAGCATCCCCGGCGGCGAGGTCTACCAGTCCCTTGAAAAAGGCACGCTGGATGCGGCCGAGTGGGTGGGTCCTTACGACGACCAGAAGCTGGGCTTCAACAAGGTGGCCCCCTTCTACTACTACCCCGGCTGGTGGGAAGGTGGCCCGGAAGTGGACTTCTTCATCAACAACAAGGCATTCGATGCCCTGTCGGCCGAGAACAAGGCCATCATCGAGGCCGCCACGCATCTGGCCCACACTGACATGCTGGCCAAGTACGATGCGCTGAATCCGAACGCGCTCAAGCAGCTTGTTGCCGCCAAGACCAAGGTGCTGCCCTTCCCGCAAACCGTGCTGGAAGCTTCGTTCAAGGCCTCCATGGAAGTCTTCGCCGAGAACGATGCCAAGAGCCCCGAGTGGAAGAAGATTTACGCCGACATGCGCAACTTCCAGCGCGACCAGATTCTCTGGTTCCGTTTTGCGGAGTCGCGTTTCGACACCTTCATGTCGACCCGCAAGCTCTGATCGATGGGTTTGGCAGCGCTCTGAGCGCTGCATCCCCTCCAGGCCCGCATGGCAATTGCTCTGCGGGCTTTTTTGCGCTTGCTGGATCGGGGCTATGCGGGAGGTCCGATGGTCAGCCAGCCGGTGCCATGCAGCGGGTCAGCAATGCCGATGTCCTCGGGCCGCCATCCCAGGGCCGATGCCAGCAGCGGGCGAACCAGGTCCGGGTGGTTGTTCCTCGCGCTTAGGTGGGCGGCCACCACCTGCCGCAGCTCCGGATGTCGCAGCGCGCGCAGGATATCGGCGGCCGCTGCGTTGGCCAGATGGCCCTGCGGGCTGGCCACGCGGCGCTTGAGAAAGGCCGGGTAACGGGAGTCCGCGAGCATCTGCGGGTCGTGGTTGGCCTCCAGCAGCAGGGCGTGGCAGCCCGCCAGTTGCTGCAGCACGTGGGCCGTGGCATGGCCCAGGTCGGTCAGCACGCCCAGGTGGGCCGTGCCGTCGCTGCAGCGCAGTTGCAGCGGTTCACGGGCATCGTGCGGCACCGTGAAAGGGCGGGCCTCGAAGCTGCCCAGGTCGATGGTCGTGCCATCGCTGGCCAGGCGCAGCAGGCCGTCGAAGTCCGGTGCCTCCAGCGTGGCATGCGTGCCCCGGCTCATCCACACAGGAATGCGCTGGCGCAGCGCCAGTGCGCGGACACAGCCCACATGGTCGGAATGCTCGTGGGTGATGAAGATCGCATCGATCTGGTCCAGCGCCAGCCCGGCTGCGGAGAGCCGTTCCTGGAGCTGGCGGATGCCGAAGCCGCAGTCGATGAGCAGTCGGCGCACCTCGGCGCCACGGCGCCCCTCGACCAGGGTCGCATTGCCCGAGCTGCCGCTGCCCAGGCTGCGCAAGCGCAGCACGATGGGTGTCTTATTTCAGATCGTCGGCCAGCACGCGCACGATGCGTTCGGCATTGGCCGATGTTTCGGGCGCGCCGACGGCGTTCAGCACCGACACCGTGGTGGCCTCGCCCTGGCTGCGCACGACAACGCGGTATTTGAGCGGCGGCACGCTTTTCTCGGAGCTGAACAGCTTGCCCAGGAATCCGGGCTCCTTCTTGTCGCCCTTGGGCTCTACGTAGCGCACGAAATACAGGCCCTGGCTGCGGTCGCGGTCTTCCACGGTGAAGCCGGTGCGGTCCAGGGCCAGGCCCACACNNTCTGCACCACGGGGATGCTGTTCACGTTGGCCACGCGCGCCACGGGGGGGCGTTGTGCCGATGCAGCCGCCACGGCCTTGGCCTGCTCCTGGCTCACGCCGAGCTTGAGCATCATGCGGCGCAGGAACTCGGTTTCCAGCTCGGGGTCGGCCGGGCGGGGCTGCCACACGGTGGAATCCTTGCTGCCGCTGTTGAAGACCTCGATCATGCCACGGTGGCTGACGTAGATTTCGGTGCCGCCTTCGGCATTGCGCTCCATACGGGTGCGGAACTTGTCGCGCTCGCCGGTGGAATAGAGCGAGTCAAGCACCTTGCCCAATGTGCTGCGGATGAAGTCCTGCGGAATCTTGGCGCGGTTTTCGGCCCAGTCGGTCTCCATGATGCCGATGTTGGCCTGGTCGGTTGCGAGCGTGAAGCCGTTTTCCAGCCAGAACTCGCGCACTGGCTCCCAAAGCTTGTCGGCTGGGCGGTTGACCACCAGCCAGCGCTGGTTGCCGTTGCGCTCGATGCGCACGTCGCCCAGTCCTGTAGGCGCCGCCTGCGTGCCCGTTGGCTGGGCGGCCTGGCCTGCCTGCAGGGCGTTGGCCGAGACCACGCCGCCGGGCACCGCGTAGCGTGTGTCGCGCGAGAGCTGCTTCAGATCGGGTGGCACCTCCAGCGACGAACCCTTGGAGGCACTCTTGTAGTCGATCTTCTCGCCCTCCAGCACCGAACAGGCGGACAGGGCAATGGTCAGGCCGAGCAGGCCCAGTCGTGCGGTATGGTTCACGCGGTAATCCTTTGGAATCTCGGGGGGCTTACAGGGCTCAGAGCAGGCCGGCGGCGCGCAGTGCGCCTTCCACCACGGCCTCGTTGCCCTGGCTCAAGGGGGTCATGGGCAGGCGCAGCGTGCCGCCGCACAGGCCCAGGCGGGCCATGGCCCACTTCACGGGAATGGGGTTGGCCTCGACGAACAGGTGCTTGTGCACGGGCATGAGCTGGAACTGGATCTCCATGGCGCGGCGTACATCACCCGCCAGGGCCGCCGCGCACAGCGCGTGCATCAGGCG
>DMZZ01000002.1:0-8745 GCA_003484805.1 Comamonadaceae bacterium
CCCCCCGAACCGATGGCGATCATTCCCTGGATGATGTGAAAGCCCTTGCCCAGCGGGTCGCGCGTGGGATCGAGCAAGGTGCAGATGCGCTGCTGCGGGTAGTCGTGCAGCACCGGCCAGCGCACGCCGTCGGCGCACCAGGCATCGCCCATGACCACCAGCACGGCAATCCCTGCCACGCCCAGCACCACCGGGGGCAGCACCAGCTTCCAGGGCAGTCCGGCAAAGAAAATGACCGACAGCCCGGCCGCCAGCACCAGCAGCGATGTCCCCAGGTCGGGCTGCTTCATGATCAGCCCCACGGGCACCGCCAGCAGCAGGCCGGCCACGGCAAAGTCGAGCGGACGCAACTGCCCCTCGCGCCGCTGGAACCACCAGGCCAGCATCAGCGGCATGGCAATCTTGAGAATTTCACTGGGCTGGATGACGATACCCACGTTGACCCAGCGCTGCGCCCCTTTTTTGGTGATGCCAAACAGGGCCACGGCCACCAGCAGAGCCACCCCCACCCCATAGAGCGGAACGGCAAAGGCCATGATGCGCTGCGGCGGCACCTGCGCCACCAGGAAAAGGATGCCCCCGGCAATCAGCATGTTGCGGCCATGGTCGGAAAAGCGCGTGCCATGGTCATAGCCCGACGAATACATCGCCAGCAGGCCTGCGGCCGCCAGCAGCAACACCAACCCGACCAGCCACCCGTCAAACCCCCGGAACAGGGGCAGGATGCGCTGCACGAGCGAAGGCTTGTCAAAAGTGGTTCCCATGGCGCAATTATCGGGCGTGCTCTGCAGCACTGCCCGTCGGCCTGCCCGTCAACCGGCCTGGCGGAACGCCATGATCGCCTGGTTGCGCAAGGTGCGCAGCAGACCCAGGGCCTTGTCATCCACGGAAATCCCCCCCGCGCGGGACTGGTCGGCGTAGATCAGGGCGAAGGGGCGGCCCTTGATCTGCAAGGGCAACAACAGGAACGTCGGCGCATTGAGATTCTTCTGATACCAGTCCGGCAGCCGCTCCTGCATGCGCGGCTCGGTGGCGTCGTTGATCAGCGTGTCGGCACCGCGCAGGCACACTGCGGCAAACAGGTCGCCCGGCACCTTCAGCGGCACCGCCATGGCGCGCACGGCCTCCTCGCTGCCCTCGCCCAGACCGAAGCGGCCGGTCATGATGTCGGTCTTGGCGTCGCGCAGGCAGAACACCATGCGCCGCGCACCCAGGGCACGGAACATGGTCTCCAGAATCATGCGCAGGATGTCGTTGAGCTTGAAGTTCTCGACCATGGCATTGGTGATGTCCTGGATGCCCGCCGACAACACCTCGGCCACCTCCGCCGGTGACGAAGCCATGCCGACCGGCGTCTGCAACAACACGGGCAGCGTGTGGGTGTCGTTGGCGCGCAGCTCATGCGTGGAGAGCATGTCCTCGATGTCCGGCGGCGCATCGGGGGATGTCGGCAACACCAGCAGGCGCGCTGCAGGCGTGCCCTTCTCCACACGCAGCTCCAGCACCTGCGCCATATTCACCAGTTTCTGGCGCGCCGCCAGGGTGGCCGCGCCAATGGCTTCGGGCGACATGGCCAGCGTGCGCGCGTACTGCGTGGCCAGAACCCGCAAGCCTTCTTCGGCCGGCTTGCGCTCGTTGCGCAGCAGGATGGTGGTGGCCTCGTTGGCAGCCCGCGCCACCCAGCGCAGGCGCTCACCCCCCTGTTCGGGCGGGCGCTGGGGCGGCGAGCCGTGGGGTTTACGGATGCAGCGCTGCAAGCTTTCGGGCAGGCCCCAGAGGCGCGCCACACCCGCCCCCAGGTCTTCCAGACCCAGTCCGAGCACCTGCATCGCGGCAGATTCATCGCCCCCCTCCACCCGCCCCGACGCCACCAGGGCGCGGATCTGGGCGGCCTCCTCGGGAAAATAGAACTCGCACAGCATGCGCCCCAGGTTCTGGAACATGGCGCCAATGAAGGCCTCCTCGGAACCCTGCCCGGGGGGGCACAGTTCGGCCGCCAGCGAACCCGCCATCATCGAGCGCAGGAACTCCTCGCGCATCTGGCTGGCGTGCTGCTTGTCCTGCATATGGTCCAGCAGCACCAGGCTCAGCGCCATGTTGCGCACCGCATTGAAGCCCACCAGGCTCACGGCGCGCGAGACGGTGCTCACGCCGCCCCGGCTGGAATGCACGAACTGCACGCTGTTGACCAGGCGCAGCAGCTTGTTGGTCAGCGCCACGTCCTTGAGGATTTCGTTCGTCAGGTCGCTGATGCTGTCGTCCTCGGAGCTGGCCACGCGCTGGATGCGCGCCACCGAGTCCGACAGCGCCGGGAAATCGCTCTTGTGGCGCATGCGCCGCAGCAGGAAGTCGAGCGTCGCGTTGCTCGCCGCCGTGGGCGCGCTCACCGGCGCCGCCCAGGCGCGCAGCGCATCGCGGAAATCGGCCGCCGAGGCAAAGCGCGCCGAGGGCTCGCGCGCCAGTGCACGCTGCAGAATGGCACGCAGGTTGTCGTCCACACCCGGCCCCAGGTCCGAAGGCAACGCCAGTGTCTCGTTGGCGATGCGGTACAGCGCCTGCCATGTGTCGGTCTGGTGGATCAGCGGGCGGCCGGTGAGCAGCTCCACCAGCACCAGCGCAGCCGAATAGATGTCCATGGACGGCGCGGGTGCAGCCCCGGCGGTGGCCTCGGGCGCCATGTAGGCCGGCGTGCCGCTGGCCAGCTGCGCATCGGACGGGCTGGCCACGGCGGCCGCCAGGCCGAAATCCATGACACGCGCATGGCGGTGCGCATCCACCATCACGTTCGAAGGCTTGAGGTCGCGGTGCACGATGCCTGCCGCATGGGCCGCATGCAGCCCGTCGAGCACATCGACCATCAGTGCCACAGCGTCGTGTGGCGCACAGCGCCCCTGCTGCGCCAGGTGTTCCGCCAGCGTGCAGCCGGGCACGTACTCGAACACGATATAGGGCTGGCTGCCCTGCACATCGGCCTCGAACACCGGCACGATGTAGGGGTGGGCCAGGCGCCCGACGTGGCGCGCCTCGCGCAGCCAGGTTTCCAGCACCGAGGCGTCCTGCCCCTGCATGGGCGACATGAGCTTGATGGCCACCGGGCGCTGCAGGCGCGGATCCTGCGCCAGCCACACCGTGGCTTGCGCGCCCTGACCCAGCACGCGCTGCAATTCAAACCGCCCCAGAAATGCGGGTTGAGCCCCCCCTCCCCCCATCACGAGGCGTCGGGCAGTGGAAAGCGGGGCAAAATCGGACATGACGTAAGGCGGCAAAGCGGGCACCGCACGGTGCAGCGACCTATGGGCGTATCTTATGCCCGCGCCAGACTTGCCGCACACCGCGATTGCACCGTTTTTTGCCCGCACATCCCGCCATGCGCACCACCCACCTTCTCTATCTGCACGGTTTCCGCTCTTCGCCCCAGTCTGCCAAGACCCGCATGGTGGCCGAGCATGTGGCNNCCCGCAACTGCCGCCCTCGCCCCGCGCGGCCATGGCGATGGTCGCCCAAGGTATTGCCGAGTGGCCGCGCGCCTCGATGGCGGTGGTGGGCTCGTCGCTGGGCGGCTTCTATGCCAGCTGGGTGGCCCGGCAGGCCGGCTGCCCCAGCGTGCTACTGAATCCCGCCGTGGACCCGGCGCGCGACCTGGCGCGCCACATCGGCGAACAGACGGCCTGGCACGACCCGCAGCAACGCTTCTTCTTCCTGCCCGAATACGTGGACGAACTCCGGACACTGGACCAGCGCGGCCTCCCCCCGGGCGGCCCCGAGCTGGCCATCATCGCCAAAGGCGACGAGGTGCTGGACTGGCGCGAAATGGTGGCGCGCTACCCCCGTGCGCAGCTGCGGCTGCTCGAAGGCGGCGACCACGGGCTGAGCGATTTCGCCAACCACCTGCCCACGGTGCTGGGCTTTCTCGACCTGGTCTGACGCCCGGCGCGCCCATGGGACAATCTCGGCCATGTACGCATTGTTTGAAGAAGCCGGCAAATTCCTGGCCGGCCGCATCCTCTCCGAAGCCGAGACGTCGGCCCAGATCGAGCTCGATTCCGGCAAACGGGTGAAGGCCAAGGCCGCCCACATCCTGCTCAGGTTCGAAAAACCCGCCCCCGCAGAGCTGATGGCCCAGGCCCAGGCAGTGGCCGCAACGATGGAACTCGACCTGGCCTGGGAATTCGCCCCCGAGGATGAGTTCGGCTTTGCCGACCTGGCGCGCGACTATTTCTCCGACAACGCCACGCTGACCCAACAGGCCGGTGCGCTGTTCGCGCTCTACGAGGCGCCGCACTACTTCCGCCGCGCTGGCAAGGGCCGCTTCAAGAAGGCCCCGGCCGAGATCCTGCAGCAGGCCCTGGCCGCCATCGAGAAGAAAAAGGCGGTGATGCAGCAGATCGCCGACTGGGCCGAGCAACTGGGGCGGGGCGAGTGCCCGCAGCCCATCCGCGAGCAGCTCTACAAGATCCTGTTCCGTCCCGACAAGAACGCGCCCGAATACAAGGCCGTGGTCGAGGCCAGCCGCGCCACGCACACCGCGCCACTGGAGCTGCTGCAAAAGGCTGGCGCCATCGATTCGAGTTACCAGTTCCACTGGAAGCGCTTCCTGTTCGACAACTTTCCCAAGGGCACGGCTTTCCCGGCCGTCACCGCGCCGCAGCCGCCCGAGGATTTGCCCCTGGCTCCCGTGCAGGCCTATTCGATCGACGATTCGCAGACCACCGAGATCGACGACGCGCTCTCCGTGCAGGGCCTGGGCACGGGCACCGTGGTGCTGGGCATCCACATCGCAGCGCCGGGCCTGGCCATCCAGCCCGGCAGCGCGCTCGACCANNTACATGCCGGGCTACAAGATCACCATGCTGCCCGACGCGGTGGTGCAGATCTACACGCTCGACGAAGGCCGCGCCAACCCGGCCGTGTCGCTCTATGTCACGCTCGACGAGCAGTCCCTGGAGATCACCGCCACCGAGACGCGCCTGGAGCGCGTGCCGGTGTGTGCGAATCTGCGCCACGACCAGCTCGATCACATCGTCACAGAGGCCTGGCTGCAGGATCCGACGATTCAACATGAAAACACGCCCCATGCATTGCTGGACAAGCGTGAACAGCTATCATTTTTGTACCGTCTGGCGCTCAAGCTCAAAGCCGGGCGCGAGCTGGTGCGCGGCAAGCCCGAAACCTTCAACCGCCCCGATTACACCTTCCGCCTGGTCGGCAACAACGGTGCCGAGCCACAGGGCACCGAGCAGGTCACCATCGGCACGCGCAAGCGCGGCGCACCGCTGGACCTGATCGTGGCCGAGGCGGCCATCGTGGCCAACAGCACCTGGGGCAACATGCTGGCCGAGCACGGCGTGCCCGGCATCTACCGCAGCCAGGCCAGCCTGGCGCCGGGCGTGAAGGTGCGCATGGGCACCAAGGCGCTGCCGCATGCTGGCATCGGCGTGAAGAGCTACGCCTGGGCCACCTCGCCGCTGCGCCGCTACACCGACCTGGTGAACCAGTGGCAGATCATCGCCTGCGCGCGCCACGGCAAGACGGCCGCGCTGGCCGCACCGTTCAAGCCCAAGGACGCCGACCTGTTCTCCATCATCAGCAGCTTCGATGCCGCCTACAGCGCCTACAACGGCTACCAGGCCGGCATGGAGCGCTTCTGGACGCTCAAGTATGTGGAGCAAAACCACATCACCGAGCTCACGGCGACCGTGTTCAAGGAAGGTCCGGGCGGCAGCTTCCTGGTGCGCGCGGACGAGCTGCCCCTGGTATTCCCGGTGCTGGGCGCACAAAACCTGCCGCGCGGCGCGCGCATCCGCGTGCGGCTGGGCGAGGTCGATGAAATCACGCTGGACGTGCACGGCACGCTGCTCGAACGCCTGGACGACCCGCAAGACAGCAGCGACGACGGCCCGGTGGAGGACGCCGAGGACGACGAGGCCGTGGCCGGCCCGATCGCCATCGCGGTGGATGTGAACGAGGCCGAGAGCACCGATAATCCAGCCCCGTGAAGCTCCCCGACTTCCTCACCCGCTTCAGCACGCTGCAGCTCACGCTGGGCGTGTCGGTGGCCGTGCATGCGGCCATCCTGTCGGTGCGCTTCATCGACCCTGAGGGCTTCAACCGCGTGTTCCAGGACACGCCGCTNNGAAGCCGGAGAAGGCCCAGGCCATCGCCCAGTTTTCGCTGGCCGGCGGCGGCGACGCCGAGAAAGGCCGCGCCACCAGCCCGCTGCCCTATTCGGCCCTGACGAGCGTGGGCGACGACTTCGAGGAAGCGCAGCGCAAGATGGATGCACTGCAGGAGCAGCAAACCCAGCTGCTCGCGCAACTGCGCAAGGAGATCGCCTCCCTGCCCGCACCCGATCCGCGCAAGCCCAGCAAAAACGCGGAACAAGCGGCGCAGGAAGAACGCCGCCGCCAGCTCGTGAAAATACTGGCCGCGATCGAAAAGCGGATCAATGAGGAAAACGCTCGCCCGAAGAAGCGCTACATCAGCCCCGCCACGCGCGAGGAGGTGTACGCCGTCTACTACGACGCCATGCGCCGCAAGGTCGAGGACAAGGGGACGGTCAACTTCCCCGAATACAGCGGCCGCAAGCTCTATGGCGAGCTGACCATGATCGTGACCGTGAACCACGACGGCCGCGTCGTCGCCACCGAGATCGTGCAGGGCTCTGGCAACCACCGGCTCGACCGCCATGCCGAGGCCGTGGCCCTGGCCGCCGGGCCGTTCGGCCCGTTCAACGCGGAAATGCGCAAGAAGGCCGACCAGATCGCCGTCGTCTCGCGCTTCAAGTTCACCCGCGACCAGACGCTGGAAACCAGCGTGAGGTAACCGCCGGAGCGCCGCCGCCGGGCGCCCCGAGAAGACACGTCCCATGACTCTTTCCGCACCCTCCCCCGATCTGTACTGCGTGATGGGCAACCCCGTCGAGCACAGCCGCTCCCCGTGGATCCATGCGCGCTTCGCCGAACTCACCGGCCAGGCGCTGGTGTACGAGCGCCGCCTGGTGCCGCTCGACGGCTTTGCCCAGGCGCTGCGCGACTTCGCCGCAGCGGGTGGTCGTGGCTGCAACATCACCGTGCCCTTCAAACTCGAAGCCGCGCAGGCCGCCACGGTACGCAGCGAGCGCGTGCAGCTGGCCGGCGCGGCCAACACCCTGAGCTTCATCGACGGTGCCCTCCACGCCGACAACACCGACGGCCTGGGCCTGGTGGCCGACATCGAACAGGGGGCCGGTTTCGCCCTGGCGGGGCGTGACGTGCTGCTGGTGGGCGCGGGAGGCGCCGCCGCCGGGGCCCTGGGGCCACTGCTGGCGGCCGGGCCGCGCCGCGTGGTGGTGGCCAACCGCACGGTGGAACGCGCGCAGGCGCTGGTGCAATCGCACGCCCCCCTTGCATCGCTACAAAAAACAGAGCTATCAGCGCATTCCCCAAAAGCGCTGGAGCACGATTTTGATCTCATCATCAACGCCACCGCGAGCAGCCTGGCCGACGCCGAGGTGCCCGTGCCCGCCCGTGTGCTGCGCCCTGGCAGCCTGGCCTACGACATGATGTACGGCCCCGCCGCCGAAAGCTTCCTCGGCTGGGCGCGCCAGCATGGCGCGACGCCGCGCGACGGCCTGGGCATGCTGGTGGAGCAGGCGGCCGAAGCCTTCCGCATCTGGCGCGGCGTACGCCCGCCCAGCCCACAGGTGCTGGCCGAGTTGCGCGCGCTGATGGCCGCACACTGACACCCCACGCACGCCCCGTCCCATGAAAGCCCTGCTACGCTGGATCGGCCTCGTCGCGTTCGCGGCGCTCGCCCTGGAGCTGTTCTTCGTGCTGCGCATCGCCGCCATGGCGGTGGTCAACCCCGAATCCACCACCTTCCAGCGCTCCGAAGCCTGGGCGCAGCTCGCCAGCGACGGCCCGTTGCGCTGGCGTCAGCAGTGGGTGCCCTACGCACAGATCAGCGGCCACCTCAAGCGCGCCGTGATCGCCTCGGAGGACGACGGCTTCGTCAACCACGAGGGCGTGGACTGGAATGCCATCGAAAAAGCCTGGGAACGCAACGCCAAGGCCGAGGCGCAGATCGCCAAGGCCCAGGCCCGCGCGCCCGACAAACCCGTGCGCGCCCCCAAGATCCGCGGCGGCTCCACCATCACCCAGCAGCTGGCCAAGAACCTGCTGCTCTCGGGTGAGCGCACCCTCGTGCGCAAGGGGCAGGAGTTCGTGCTCGCGCTGGCACTGGAGCAGTTCCTGAGCAAGGAACGCATTCTGGAGATCTACCTCAACAACGTCGAATGGGGCAACGGCGTCTTCGGCGCCGAGGCCGCCGCACGCCACTACTACCGCAAGAGCGCCGCCGACCTGGCACCCCACGAGGCCGCCCGCCTGGCCGTCATGCTGCCCGCGCCCAAACGCTTCGAAAAAATGCCCAACTCGGCCTACCTGTCGGGGCGCACGCGCACGATTCTGGGGCGCATGGGCGGGGCGGAGCTGCCCTGAACCTGCGGCCCACCGCCATGCCCCACCCGAAGCACAACACACCTCCCATGCGCATCCTCATGGTCTGCATGGGCAACATCTGCCGCAGCCCCACCGCCCACGGCGTGCTGGAAAAAATGGTGGCCGATGCGGGTCTGGCGCAGCACATCACGGTCGATTCGGCCGGCACCCACGGCTACCACGTGGGCGAGCCGCCCGACGGGCGCGCCGCCTCGTGGCCCGCGATTTCGAGGAATTCGACCTAGTGCTAGTGTCCTGGGTTAGAAAT
>DMZZ01000337.1:0-454 GCA_003484805.1 Comamonadaceae bacterium
CGCGCCACGGTGCACGGCCAGCACATCTGGCTGCTCGAACCGCAGACCTTCATGAACCTCTCGGGCAAATCGGTGGCCGCACTCGCTCGCTTCTTCAAGATCGCGCCCGAGGAAATTCTGGTGGCGCACGACGAACTCGACATCGCGCCGGGCCAGGCCAAACTCAAGCGCGGCGGCAGCCATGCGGGCCACAACGGCCTGCGCGACATCCATGCGCAACTGGGTTCGCCCGACTACTGGCGCCTGCGCATCGGCATTGGCCACCCGGGCATCAAGGCCGAAGTAGCCAACTGGGTGCTGAAAAAACCCGCACCCGACCAGCGCGTGCTGATCGAAGACAGCATCACGCACAGTCTCAAGGCCTGGCCTGCGATGCTGGCGGGCGAAATGGACAAGGCCACTTTGCTGGTGCACACCACCAAGCCGCCCCGCCCCAAGCCACCTCGGCCCGAGG
>DMZZ01000337.1:568-2252 GCA_003484805.1 Comamonadaceae bacterium
CATTCGGTGCACTTGGAGGGGTCGATCTCGTAAATCTTCTCGCCCAGATAGATGGCCTGGTTCGGGCATTCAGGTTCGCAGACATCACAGTTGATGCATTCGTCGGTGATCATCAATGCCATCGCAAGCTCCGCAGGGTCAGGGGCCACGCTGCAGCCAGCCCCAAAGCCGTGATTATCCCGCGCCATGGAACCCACCTGGGCCAGTAGGGTGGTTTGCCGCTATGCTCCGACGGCTCCCTCCCCTCCTCCCTGCCCACCGATGCAAGACTCGACCGCCCTGCACGACCTGCCCGCCCACGCCCTGCTCGCAGCCTACCGCCAGCACACGCTCTCGCCCGTGGAGGTGACGCAGGCCGTGCTGGAGCACATCGACCGCTGGGAGCCGCACCTGCACGCCACCTGGCTGCTACGCCCTGACGCCGCCCTGGCGCAAGCGCGCGCCTCCGAGGCCCGCTGGCTGCGCGGCGCGCCGCAGGGCCTGCTCGACGGCGTGCCCTGCACACTCAAGGACAACATCGCCACGCGCGGCGACCCAACCCCGCTGGGCACGGCCGCCGTGGAGCTGTACCCCGCACCCGACGATGCACCTCCGGCGGCGCGCCTGCGCGAGGCCGGGGCTGTGCTCGTGGCCAAAACCACCATGCCGGATTACGGCATGCTCTCCTCGGGCCTGTCGAGCTTCCATGCGCTGGCGCGCAACCCCTGGGACCTGAGCAAAGGGCCCGGGGGCTCCAGTGCCGGCGCCGGCGCCGCAGCCGCCGCAGGCTACGGCCCGCTGCATGTCGGCACCGACATTGGCGGTTCGCTGCGCCTGCCAGCGGGCTGGTGCGGCATCTTCACGCTCAAGCCCAGCCTGGGCCGCATCCCCATCGACCCGCCCTACACCGGCCGCGCCGCCGGCCCCATGACGCGCACGGTGCACGACGCTGCACTGATGATGCAGGTGTTGAGCCAGCCCGACGCGCGCGACAGCATGTCGCTGCCGCCGCAGACCATCGCCTGGCAGGAGTTCGAGCGCGGACCGGAGCATGTGCGCGGACTGCGCATCGGCCTGCTGCTGGATGCCGGCTGCGGTCTGCCGGTAGAGCCCGAGGTGCGCGCTGCCGTCGAGCACGCCGCCGCCCTGCTGGAGCGTGCAGGCGCCCACATCGTCCCCATGCGCCCCTTCCTCACACGGGAGATGCTCGACGGCATGGACCATTTCTGGCGCATGCGCTCGCACCTCGACATGGCCACCCTGCCGCCCGAGCGCAGGGCGCGCGTGCTCCCTTTCATCCGTGACTGGGCCGACAGCGTGGCGGGCATGGGCGGCGCGGAGCTGTTCCACGCCAGCCAGCAGTTTCACGCCACGCGCGTAGCCACGGTGCGCGCCTGCGCCGATTTGGATTACGTGGTGTCGCCCGTGGCACCCATGCCCGCATTCGCGGCCGAACTGCCCGCACCCACCAACAACCCGCTGCGCCCGCTGGAGCACATTGCCTTCACGGTGCCATTCAACATGTCCGAGCAGCCCGCTGCCTCGGTGAACTGCGGCTACACCACGGGCGGCCTGCCCATTGGCCTGCAGATCGCCGGACCACGCTTCGACGACCTGGGCGTGCTGCGCGTGGCCCGCGCCTTCGAGCACCTGCGCGGACCGCAGAAGCCTTGGCCTGCGCCGCCGGGGGCCTGATCAAGCAGTG
>DMZZ01000337.1:2272-3697 GCA_003484805.1 Comamonadaceae bacterium
TGGGAATGTCGCTCTGGCGCGGGCCTTCCAGGCCCAGGCCCCGGGCGGTGCGCCATACCATGTCGAGCACGCCGCCGTGCGTCACCACCACCAGCGTCTGACCGGCGTGCTGCTGCGCCAGGCGGTGCAGCGCGGCCATGACGCGCGTGTGGAACTGGCGCGTGGTCTCGCCGCCAGGCATGCCACCGTCGGCCTGAAAGCGCAGCCACTGCGCCCAGGCTTCGGGGTGCTGATCCTTGATGTCCTGTACGCGCATGCCATCGACCAGGCCGAAGTCCTGCTCGCGCAGACCCGGGTCGGTCAGTGCGTCGATGTGCAGTTGCGGCAGCAGCGCCCCGAGCACGGGCGCTGCGGTCTGGCGGGTGCGCACCAGATCACTGCTCACCAGATGGTCGGCCGCCACGGCCTCCTCGGTCAGGCGCCGGGCCAGGCGACGCGCCTGTTCGTGCCCCGTGGCGTTGAGCGGCACATCCACCTGGCCCTGGAAGCGCAGTTCGCGGTTCCAGTCGGTCTCGCCATGGCGGATGAGGATGAGCTCGGTCATGCGGCGATTATCGGCCGGCCCGCATGAAATTTCAATGAAATAAGCCTCTAGCGCCCTACCATAAAGCGTCAATAGCTATATTTTTCATAGCTTTACTTTAGCGATCCACCGTCGCCAGACGCACCGCCAGGCCCAGGAATACCAGGCCGGCCACCCGGTTGAGCACGGTCTGCGCCCGCGCCGAGCGCTGCAAGAGCGTGCCGAACACACCCGAGAAGCAGGCAATGGCGCCAAACACCAGCANNAGCCCCCCGAAAAGCAGGCGATGGCGCCAAACACCAGCAGCGTGGCCAGCATGAACACCATGCCCAGCACCATGAGTTGCGGCGCCACGCCGCCCAGAGCAGGGTCGGCAAACTGCGGCAGGAAGGCCAGGAAGAACACCAGCACCTTGGGGTTGGTCAGGTTCATCACCACGCCACGCCCGGCCATGCGCCAGAGGCTGACCGGGCTGGCGGCCGGCGTGGGCCCATCGTCCTGCGATGCAACCGCCGCGGGCGCGCGCAAGGCCCCCCAGGCCAGGTAGGCCAGATAGGCGGCGCCGCAGAACTTCAACACCGTGAAGGCCACGGCCGAGGCGGCGAACAGGGCCGCCAGCCCCAGCGCCACCGCCGCCGTGTGCACCAGAATGCCTGCGCACAGGCCCACCACCACGGCCAGGCCCGCGCGCCAGCCGCGCTGGGCCGACTGCAGCAGCACGAAGATGTTGTCGGGCCCGGGCGTGAGGGCCAGGATGACGGCAACGCCAAAGAAGGCGATCAGGGTTTCCAGGGTGGGCATGGCGGGTCCGTGAAAGAAAAGGGAGTGCGCGGAGATTGTGCACCGCATACGGCAGGCTAGCGCATGGGCACGATGAGCACGCGGCGCCTGGGCTGGCACAG
>DMZZ01000337.1:3836-7389 GCA_003484805.1 Comamonadaceae bacterium
AGCCCCAGTTGTTCGTTGATGTCGCCGTGCGACAGCGCCTGCGGCAGCACCTCCACGCGCACGCCGAGCGGCTGGGCCTGCCGAGCAAACGCGCGCGCCTGCTGGCATGGCGTGCGGCGCTGGCTGGAGCAGACCACCAGCAGAGGTGGCGCACCCGCCCGCAGCTGGTGCTGGGGCGACACGGCACGCCAGAAGGCGGGGTCGGATCCGAAAGCGGCATCGAACAGCGGCGCATGGCGTTCCTGCATCGTCTGGACCACATTCATGGCGCCGCTGTCGAGCAGCACGGTGCCCAACACCGGCTGCGCGCCCACTGCGCGCAGGCTTTCGGGTGCAGCCGCCAACAGGGCCACCAGGTGGGCTCCCGCCGAGTGCCCCATGAGCACGAAGCGCCGTGCGTCAGCGCCCCACGATGCCGCCTGTTGCTGGGCCTGCGCGAGGGCCTGCGCCACATCGCGGGCCTGCACGTCCGGCAAGGCATCGGGCAGCATGCGGTAGTTGACAGACACCAGCACCACGCCCTGCCCCACCCAGTGCGCCGCCTTGTTCTGCACCAGCCGGCCATGGGCTTTGTCGCCATGGCGCCAGCCACCGCCATGCACCAGCAGCAGCACCGGCGCACCCTGCACTTGCGCGGGCAGGTAGACATCCATGCGCTGCCGTCGGTCGCTGCCATAGGCCACGTCGCGCAGCAGGCGTGCACCAGGTGGCAGCTCCACCCGCCCGGAGGCACGCAGGCCTCCTTCGTCGATGCCCTCCACGGCACCATCCTCTTGCGTGGCCGCCCGTTCGGCAGCGCGCTGCTGCAGGCGATCACGCAAGGGGCCTGCCCCGGCCACCGGTGGCAGCGCCATCAGCGCAGCCAGCACCAGCAAGCAAGCAGCCCGTGCACTACCGCGCAGGGCCCTGCGCTGCGCCGAAGGCAGAAAATGGCGGGTCATCGAGAGGCTCCATCGTTCAGGCCAGCGCATTGTGCAAAACCATCGTGAAGGCCATGCGGCACACGGGTTTCAAGCGGTAACAATCCAGCCCTCCAGCGGATCCAGCGCGGGCGGCAGGCCGTACAGCGCATCGCCAGCGGTATGGCGCGCATCGGCCCAGGCGGCCTGCAGCAGGCAGAGCACGGCATCGAGCCGGTCGCCACGCGCATCGTCCACGAGTGCGTCGCGCTGCGCATGGCTGAGCTGGAGCTGCAGGCCCAGGCGAGTGCGGCCCAGTTCCAGTGCGGTGACGAGGTCTTTGCGTGCAATGAGGCGCTCGCTGGTCTGCTGCGCGCGGTCGTCGCTTTTGTAGCTGCGCCGCTGCAGCACCTCGCGCGCCAGCAGACCGGGATAGGCTTCCAGCGCCACGCGCGCCGGGTCACCCGCGTGCAGACCCGGCAGGTGCACGCCGGCATCGAGCAGCAGCGGCACCCCGGCGTGCAGCATGTAGGCCACGGGTGGGTTGACCCATTTCATGCTCGGACTCGACCCTGCGGGAAGATCGGTGGCCCGGTGCGCAAACTTGCCCCCCACCGGGCGCGCGGCGCAGAAAGCGGCAAAAGTGTCGCGGATCTGCGCACGGGTGAGCTGGCGGTAGTGCTGCATGCAGTCGTCCCATACCAGCGGCCAGTTCAACTGTGCCACCAGCTCGCGCGGCAGGCCGAAGGGCAGGTCAAAACCACCGACCCAGTGGCCCGGTGCGGCGAGCCAACGGCCCAGGGCATCGAGCGTGTCAAACGCCTCCAGCGCGCGCAGGCGCACGCGCGCGCCCGAGCGCTCGCCCAGGGCCATCACGATGGGCTTGCGGCGGCTCGGGCTGCTGGAGAAATCGACCCCCAGCAGCAGGGGCGGTGGGCACTGCATGGTCAGCCCAGCGCCAGGGCCGTCACGCCCAGGGCAATGCACACCGCGCCGCACAGGCGCGCCACCCGGTCGCCTTCGCCGAGCAGGTGGCCGCCGATCAGGGCGGCAAACAGCATGGAGACTTCGCGCGCGGGCGCCACGTGCGACAGCGGTGCCTCGCGCATGGCGAACAGCACCAGCACGTAGGCGATGGGGCTGACCACGGCCACCAGCAGCGCAAAGCGCCACTGCGCGCTCCAGAGCACGGCGGCCGTGGGCAGGTCGCGCAGCACCACGGGCGCCAGCAGCGCCACGCGCACGAAGTTACCCATGTAGTCCACCAGGATGGGCGACATCAGCAGCACCTTGACGGCGTAACCGTCGACCACGGTGTAGCTGGCGATGAAGGCCCCGGTGAGCAGCCCGTAGGCGATGCCTTTGTGCACGCGCGCACGCGCCGCAGGGTCATGCGCGGCGCGCAGCAGGCCCGGCCCGCCCGCGATGAGGAACACGCCGCCCACCACGCCCACGATGCCCAGCGCCCCAAGCGCCGAAATGCGCTCACCCAGCAGCGTGATGGCCACCAGCGACGACAGCAGCGGCCCCGTGCCGCGCGCCAGCGGGTACACCACCGTGAGGTCGGCCTTGCGATAGCCGCGCAGGAGCGTGACGTAATACACCACGTGCAGCACGCCGCTGGCGACGATAAAGCCCCACTCCACCGCGCCCCACAGCGGCACGGCGTCGCGCCCCAGCCACCAGCCCAGCGGCGCCCAGAACAGCATCATCAGCACCGAGGTGAAGAAGGCAAAGCGCGCATCGCCCCCGGCCTTCTTGGCGGCGATGTTCCAGAGCGCATGGATCAGCCCGGCCAGGATGATCAGGGCGAAGGCGTTGAGGGTCATGGGCTAAAAAGCGCAAAGGGCGCCACGATGGCGCCCTCACGGCCAGCGAACGGTGTTTAAGCGCGGCCGATGATGGAGGCGGTGGCCATGAGCTCTTCGAGCAGCGCAAACGACACCTTGCCCGACACGGCGTAGGGGTCGAGCTCGGGTTTTTCGGAGTATTTGAGCAGGATCGAGTGGTTGAGCTTGCTGAGATTGACCTGCCCCATGGTCCAGCCGCCAAAGCGCCGCTCGGCGATCTCTTCGTAGTGCAGCAGCTCCACATTTTTGTGGCGCGGGTCGCGCTGGATGTGGCCATAGAGCTCGTTGACCGCCGAGCGCCCGCCCTCGATGGCCTGCAGAAAAATGCCCCCGCCGTAGCACAGGATGCCGGTGATGCCGCAGCCCGGGTTGTGCTGGCGCGACTGGGTGAGGATGGCTTCGATGGCGGCGGGCGAGGTGTCCACCGCGCGGCTGGCGTAGAGCAGGCGTACCAACATGGTCAGTTCACTTTCCGGGAATGAGGGAGAGGAATTCGCGGCGCAGGGCGCTGTCCTTGAGGAACACGCCGCGCATCACGGAGTTGATCATCTTGCTGTCCATCTCGCGCACGCCGCGCCAGGACATGCAGAAGTGGCTGGCCTCCATGACGATGGCCAGGCCGTCGGGCTGCGTCTTTTCCATGATCAGGTCGGCCAGTTGCACCACGGCTTCTTCCTGGATCTGCGGGCGGCCCATGATCCAGTCGACCAGGCGCGCGTACTTCGACAGGCCAATCACGTTGGTGTGTTCGTTGGGCATGACGCCGATCCAGATCTTGCCGATGACGGGGCAAAAATGGTGGCT
>DMZZ01000318.1:0-8386 GCA_003484805.1 Comamonadaceae bacterium
TGGCGGAAGGGGCGGTCATGGGGTGCGTCGGCAGTGCCGGGGGTGTCCTGCCCCGCACCGCCAAAGCCTACCAGACGAACGGTTACGGCCGTCTTACAGCGCGCCGCCTTGCTCCTCGATACGGTGCAGGCGGCGGCGCAGCGTGGCCACTTCTTCCATCAGGTCGGCGGTGAGGGCGGCCAGGTACGGGTCTGCGCCAAAGGTGGCCTCCAGTTGTGCGATGCGCCGGGCGCGTACCACGGTGGTGCTGCTGAAGCGCCAGGTGGAGAGACCCGCGCCGGGCTGCGCGGGGGTGATCACGCCGGCCTCCACGCGCTCGCTCACCCACTCGGGCGCACGGCAGCAGGCGCGTGCCAGGTCGTCCAGCGTGAGCATGGATTCTTCGATCAGCTCGCCCATCTGGGCCGGGATATGGAAGGCATGGGGCATGGTCAGGCTCCAGGTGTAGTGCTTCACTCTTATTGATACTTTCAGCGAGAGCCCAAGGGGTCAGCTGCTAGGCGCAGGGGCGCAGGCATAACGGGTTACGTCAAGCCACTGCAACAACGCAGATGGCCCCTTGGGCACTCGCCCGAAGGGAGTCCCGAAAAAGCCGCACAGCGTCGTTGCAGCGCTTGACAAGGGCGCGGCCATTGCCTGCGCGCTGCGCCTAGCCGTGCAGCTTTTTCGGGGCTCTGACAGTACCAATAAGAGTGAAGCATTACACTCGCGCGGTCTGGCGCGGGTTGAAGTGGGGAAAGGCCTTGCCCAGCGCGGCCCAGGCGGCGCGGGCGTCGTCGGTGTCGGCCGGGGGCAGGGCAATGTCGAGTTCCAGATACAGGTCGCCCGGTGCCGCGCCCGGAATGCCCCGTCCGCGCAGCCGTAGCTTGCGCCCGGCGCGCGAGCGGGCGGGCACGGTCACCTCCACCGTGCCCGTGGGGGTGGGCACCTCGATGCTGGCCCCCAGCGCGGCTTCCCAGGGGGCCAGGGCGAGGCGCTGGTACACATCGCGCCCTTCGGCGCGCCAACGCGGGTCGGACCGGAAGTGCACTTCAAGAAAAAGGTCACCCGCCGGCGCCCCGCCCAGGCCCGGGCCGCCCTGGCCGGCCAGGCGGATCAGCTGGCCCTCGTGCACGCCCTTGGGAATCTTGACCTGCAGGCTGCGCTGCTCCGGGACCACATGGCCGTCCGCGCCCAGGTGCGCGCTACGCAGTTCGATGGTGCGCTGTGCGCCGTGGTAGGCGTCCTGCAGGTCCAGTTCGATGCTGGCATGGTGGTCCGTGCCGCGCCGCTGCTGCGGGGGGCCTCCCCCGTGCGTGCCCCGCGCTGCCTGGGCATGGCGGGCATGGGCGGCGCGGCCGAAGAGCTGCTCGAAAAAGTCGCTGTAATGGCCCGCGCCATCGGGGGCGCCCCCGTCGTCGGTGAACTCGAAGCCCGCATCCCAGTGCGGCGGTGGGCGGAAGTCACCGCCGGAGCGTGCCCCCTGGGCCGCCGCCTGGGCGCCCAGGGCGTCGTAGGCGGCGCGCCGCTTGGGGTCGGAAAGCACGGCGTGGGCCTCGTTCACCTCGGCCATGCGCTGGGCGGCGTCGGGCTCTTTGCTGACATCGGGGTGGAATTTGCGTGCCTGCTTGCGAAAGGCCTTCTTCACCTCGTCGGCCGTGGCGTTCTTGTCCACACCGAGGGTTCGGTAGTAATCCTTGAATTCCATGCGCACCTCCTGCTGCGTTGGCCACTCTACGCATCTGGCGGGGCATGGCAAGGGGAATGATTGAGATGCTATTGAATAAATAGCTGCTGACGCTTGTCAGCCTTGCGTTAGAGGCACTTTTGTCTCAAATTTTGCGCGGCGCGTGGCGAAGAAGGCCTTGACGTTGCGCACATTCGCATCGCCCGTGAACAGGCGCTGCGTGAGTTGCAGATAGGCCGGCATGTCGCGCGTGTGCACCACGAGCACGAAATCGGGTCCGGGCGAAACACGCCAGCACTGCTGTACGGCATCTTCGCGCACGGCGCGGTCCTCGAAGGCATCGAGCTGCTCGGCGCCTTGTCGGTCGAGCGACACCTCGACGATGCACGCCAGCCCGTGGCCCTGCAGCGCAGCCAGGCGGTCGGGCTGCACGATGGCCACCTGGCGCTCGATCAACCCGGCCTCGTGCAGGCGCCGCACGCGCCGCAGGCAGGTGGGGGGCGACACATGCACCTGTTCAGCCAGTTGCTGGTTGCTTTGCCCGGCATCGCGCTGCAGCAGGTCGAGCAGTTGCAGGTCGATCGCATCAAGCGCCATTGATTCCATAAATTGCTTTATTTTGATTGAAAATTTCACACATCTGAATATGTGAAATTAAATTGCATAAATAGCCAAAAATCAATCAAAAATTATTCACTGCCTTGCCTACGATGGCCCCATTCCCATCGAGCAGGAGTTTCCTTATGTGCGGCATCGTCGGCGCGGTTTCCAGGCGCAACATCGTTCCCATCCTGGTGCAGGGCCTGCAGCGGCTGGAATACCGGGGGTATGACTCCTGTGGCGTGGCCGTGCATGCCGCCAGCCTGGATGCCACGCGTCAAGGCGCTTCAGGCGGGGGGCTGCAGCGCGCC
Organism: Comamonadaceae bacterium; assembly: GCA_003484805.1. Classification (GTDB taxonomy): domain Bacteria; phylum Pseudomonadota; class Gammaproteobacteria; order Burkholderiales; family Burkholderiaceae_C; genus Simplicispira. The sequence continues at coordinate 2,578 of DMZZ01000318.1, forward strand.
CGCAGCACGGCCCGCGTGGCCGACCTGATGGAGCAGGTCCTTGCCGACCATATCGAAGGGGCCACGGGTATCGCCCATACCCGCTGGGCCACGCACGGCGCGCCGGTCGTGTGCAACGCACACCCGCACTTCAGCCACGGCCCGGGCAGCGATGGTGCGGGCACGCCTGGCCGCGTGGCGCTGGTGCACAACGGCATCATCGAAAACCATGAGGCGCTGCGCGCGCAACTGCAGGCGCGCGGCTACGTGTTCACCAGCCAGACCGACACCGAGGTCATCGCCCACCTCGTGGACAGCCACTACGGCGGCGATCTGTTCGAGGCCGTGCGGGCGGCGGTCAGCGAGCTGCGCGGCGCCTACGCCATCGCCGTGCTGCACAAGGACGAGCCGCACCGCGTGGTGGGCGCGCGCGCGGGCTCGCCCCTGATTCTGGGCGTGGGGCAGGACAGCAGCGAGCATTTTCTGGCCAGCGACGCCATGGCCCTGGCCGGAGTCACCGACCAGATCGTCTATCTGGAAGAGGGCGACCTGGTGGACCTGCAACTGGGCCGCTACTGGATCGTGGGCAAGGATGGTGCGGCGTTGACGCCCGCGCAACGCCCCGTGCGCACCGTGCAGGCCTTCAGCGGTGCGGCCGAGCTGGGGCCCTACCGCCATTACATGCAGAAGGAAATTTTCGAGCAGCCGCGCGCCATCGCCGACACGCTGGCCGGTGTGCAGGCCATCGTGCCCGAGCTGTTCGACGGCCCCGGCCACGATGGCCACGACGGCCAGGCGGGCACGGCCGCCTGGCGCGTGTTCAAGGACATCGACCGCGTGCTCATCCTGGCCTGCGGCACCAGCTACTACAGCGGCTGCACCGCCAAATACTGGCTCGAAGACATCGCCGGCATCCCCACCCAGGTGGAAGTGGCCAGCGAATACCGCTACCGCACCAGTGTGCCCGACCCGCGCACCCTGGTCGTCGCCATCAGCCAGAGCGGCGAAACCGCCGACACCCTGGCCGCGCTGCGCCACGCCCAGGGCCTGGGCATGAAGCACACCCTCACCATCTGCAACGTGGCCACCAGCGCCATGGTGCGCGAGTGCGAACTGGCCTACATCACCCGCGCGGGCGTGGAGATCGGCGTGGCCAGCACCAAGGCCTTCACCACGCAACTCGCCGGCCTGTTCCTGCTCACGCTGGCGCTGGCGCAGTCGCGCGGCCGCCTCACCGAAGAACAGGAAGCCGCCCACCTCAAGGACATGCGCCAGCTGCCGGGTGCCCTGCAGGCCGTGCTTGCGCTCGAACCCCAGATCATCAGTTGGTCCGAAGACTTTGCCCGCATGGAAAACGCGCTATTCCTGGGCCGGGGCCTGCACTACCCCATCGCGCTCGAAGGCGCGCTCAAGCTCAAGGAAATCAGCTACATCCACGCCGAGGCCTACCCGGCCGGTGAGCTCAAGCACGGCCCGCTGGCGCTGGTCACCAGCAGCATGCCCGTGGTGACGGTGGCGCCCAACGACACGCTGCTGGAAAAGCTCAAAAGCAACATGCAGGAGGTGCGCGCACGCGGTGGCGTGCTCTACGTGCTGGCCGACGCCGACACCCATATCGAGAGCAGCGATGGCATCCACGTCATCCGCATGCCAGGCCACTACGGCCCGCTTTCGCCCATCCTGCACGTGCTGCCGTTGCAACTGCTGGCCTACCATACGGCCTGCGCGCGGGGAACGGATGTGGACAAGCCGCGCAATTTGGCCAAGAGCGTGACGGTCGAATGACCGGCACGCTCTTGGGGCGGCGCAGCCGCCGCGCGTAGCGCCCAAATTGCGCGCACCTGAAGGAAATGAACGCACAGACCGAGGCCAGCGGCGCAGCCGCCGCGCGTAGCGCCCAAATTGCGCGGCTTGGACGCCACATAACTTCGCGCAGCGAAGTTATGTGGCGGCACAACCTGCCTTCTCGCCAAGAGCGTGACGGTGGAGTGACCGTTACGCTCTTGGGACGGCGTAGAGGTTCTTGCTATTGATCCGGCGGGAATTATTCATGAGGCCGCAGCCATAGGCGACATGCTTGTCCCCAAAGTCCTTCTTGACCCGCTCTGGCGTGTTCTCCAACATCGTCATGTGTTCAGTCGCCGCCGCGCGCAGTTTGGCCTTGGTTCGCACCGGAACCTTGCTGCCAATCGCATGCTTCAAATCCGCGTTCAGCCGCTCCTCTGGGTTGAGCTCAGGGCTGTAGCTGGGCAGGTAGAACAACTCGATGTCCTCTTTGTGCTGTGCCGCCCACTCCTTGACGGGCTTGCTGTGGTGCACCCTCAGGTTGTCCAGAATCAGAAATGTCTTCTTGCCCTGCGAGTCCTTGATCAAGGCCTGCATGAACTCGATCAGCTTGTCTGAATTGAACGCTTCATCAATGATCATCCAGCGCGTTTTTCCCTGGTTGGTGACAGTGGCGATCATGGAGAGCTTTTGCCGTGTTCCACCCACTGCGCGCGTCACTGGTGTTTGACCTGCGGGCGCATAACTTCTGCCCCGCACATCCGTGTTGACCAGGGCCGTTTCATCACCCCAGCACCAGGCACTACACTTATCCACAGCCAGCCTTCACGGGTTGGCCTATAGCCCTCTGGCTCAAAATTCATTCGGCACAGTGGCTCACTTTTGGATCGGCGCCAACAGCCTATGTACAGCGGCAGGTCACCTTCTTCGCCATGAAAGAGGTACACCCCGGGCGCTGAAGGCATGTCGGCAAGGGCCGTGCGCAGGTATTCGTAGTACCGGGCTGCGTCGAACTCAGGGCGGCGGCGTGCAGGAATGTGCATGGGGGGAGCAGAAGACCCTGCAAACAGGGAGCATGGGCGCAGCGGCAGAATTATCTGTGATTAAACACAGTATATTCGTTCGCGCTTTTGCCGAGATTTTCAGCCCGGCGGCCTGCGCGGGTCTGCACCGCAAGGGAGCCAGAGCGGGTATCGCATTGCAACAACCGCACGCAAAACCACGCATATCAGCGTTCATGAACGAAAATACGAGGTTTTGCCCGCCGGGGACAGGGTCTCCGATGTCCGTGCGCTACCGCCGGAGCGTGCGCGGCGAGCGGCCTTGACGGGATGCCTCTACACCATCGACTCACCAGTTCTCCCTTGGTTCTCTTGCTCCAGCAATGGCAGCCGGTGGATGGCGGGCAGGTGCGCCCGGACGTGGCCGAGCGCCTGGGCCAATGGCTGGGCGCCGTGGATGCCGTTGGGCTCAATGGGGCGCTGCACTCGATCGAGGCCTACCCTGCCCAGGCGTTGCAACCAGGGCAGATGGTGGATTGGCGTGCGATGGAAGAAGCGTGCCGGGGTGTGCAGGCCGAGTTGAACGAGCAGATCGTGGCCCGGGCCACGCCCGCCCGGGCGCCACGGGGGCGGGGCGGCAGTGCGCCCGTCGAGGCGATCGACCCCGAGGCCGAGGCAGATTTCGCGACCCACTGTCAGCGTTATCTGGGCCAGCAAAAGCAGATGGAGAACCGGCTGGGCGCCTTGCGTGCGCAGATGCGCCAATGGCTTTCAAAAGGCTCGCCCGCCTTGCGGCAACTGGCAGCGCTCGATGCCGTGCTGGAGCAGATGCTGGGTGCGCGTGAGCAGAAGCTCTGGGCGCAGCTGCCGGGTTGCCTGGAGGGCCGTCTGGCGCATTGGCGCGGGCTGCACGCGCAGCGGCTGGAAGCTTTGGGCCAGGAAGACGCGCCGCCGCAGTGGCGCCAGCCCGGAGGCTGGCTTTTTGCTTTTGAGCAGGATGTGCGGGCGCTGTGGCAGGCCGAGGTGCAGGTGCGCCTGCAGCCGATCATGGGTTTGCTGGAAGCAGCCCGCAACGAGAACAGGTAAACAGGAATGAAGAAGAGTGTGATGGCCGGCGTTTTCGGTGCCGGTCTGGCGGCTGTGGGCTGGGTGGCCTGGGGCTTCGTGGGGTCGAGCCCGCTGGCGCTGGCGATGACAGTGCTGATGGGCGGGGTGTATGTGCTGGGGGCTGCGGAGCTGATGCGGTTTCGCGCTGCGACAGCGTCCCTGGCGGCCGCACTGGCCGACATGGCGCAACCCCTGACGGACCTGGGTGCATGGCTGGAGCGCCTGCCCCCGCCACTGCGCGGGCCGGTGCGCCAGCGGATCGAGGGCGCGCGCATGGCGCTGCCGGGTCCGGCGCTGGCGCCGTATCTGGTGGGGCTGCTGGTCATGCTGGGCATGCTGGGCACCTTTCTGGGCATGGTGGTGACCTTCAAGGGGGCCGTGCTGGCGCTGGAGGTATCGGCGAACCTGGAGGCGGTCCGTGCCGCGCTGGCGGCGCCCATCAAAGGGCTGGGGCTGTCGTTTGGCACCTCGGTGGCCGGGGTGGCTACATCGGCCATGCTGGGCCTGCTGCTGGCGCTGTGCCGCCGCGAGCGCCTGGAGGCGCTGCGCCTGCTCGATGTCCGCATTGCCACGGTGCTGCGACCGTTCTCGCCAGCGCACCGGCGCGACGAAATGTTCCACGCCCTGCAGGCACAGGCACAGGCCCTGCCGCTGATCGCACAACACCTGCAGGGGCTGATGGACGGGCTGGAGCGCCGCCACGGGCAGTTGAACGACCAGTTGCTGGAGCGGCAGCAGGCGTTTCACCAGGAGGCTGCATCGGCCTACACCCAGTTGGCCAGCGCGGTGGGGGCCTCGCTGCAAGGCAGCCTGGTGGCCGGCACCCGCCAGGCCGGTGAGGTGATCCGGCCGGTGGTCGAGCAGGCCATGCACACCCTGGCGCAGGAAGCACGGAATTCGCATGCGCAACTGCGCGAAGTGACCGGAGCGCAGATGCAGGCGCTCTCCGGCCAATGGGAGGGCACTGCCCGACAGGTGGCCGATACCTGGTTGACAGCGCTGCACGGCCAGGAACAGGCCCAGCAAGCGCAGGCGGCGCGGCTCGATGCCGCTTTAGAGGCCGTCGCGCACGCCTTCGAGCAGCGCTCCGGTGCTCTGCAGGCCGCGCTGCACGAGACCGTCACGCAGGCGCATGCGGCCCAGGCCGCCGCCGACCAGCAGCGCCTGGCGGAATGGAGCCGGTCCATGCAGGACATGGCCCGCATGCTGGCAGCGCAATGGCAGCAGGCCGGTGTGCAAGCGGTGGAACAGCAGCAGCGCGTGTGCCTGTCCATGGAGGAGGCCACGGCCCGGATCACGGAGCGCATGGACGAGCAGGCACAGCAGGCCCTGGGTGGTGCTGCACGCTTGCTGGACCAGACGGACGCGCTGATGCGCACGCGGATGGAAACGGAAGCCCAGTGGGTGCAGGCGCAGGGCCAGCGCATGGACCAGCTGGCCCACGTCTGGCGCGCTGAACTCGGCGCCCTGCGCGATGAGGAGGCCACGCGCGCGCAGGCCGCCGTCGAGCGGCTCGATGCACTGCAGGCCGCCGTGGCCGGGCATCTGGCCACCCTGGGCGCGGCCCTGGAGGCACCGCTCACGCGCCTGCTGCAAACCGCCTCCGACGTGCCGCAGGCGGCCGCCGAGGTGATTGCGCAGTTGCGCCAGGAGATGACGCGCCTGGGCGAGCGCGACAACATCGCCCTGGCCGAGCGCACCGCCATGATGGAGCAGCTGGGCAGCTTGCTGCATTCCGTCAACGAGGCTGCCGTGCAGCAGCGTGCGGCCATCGAATCCCTGGTGCACTCTGCTGCCTCGGTGCTGGAGCAGGCAGGGCAGCAGTTTGCACAGTCGCTGCAAGCGCAGGCCGGCACGGTGGACGGGGTGGCGGCGCATGTGGCGGCCAGCGCGGTGGAACTGTCGAGCCTGGGCGAATCTTTCGGCCATGGCGTGGG
>DMZZ01000318.1:8530-9010 GCA_003484805.1 Comamonadaceae bacterium
CGCGACGGTGTGGGCCGTGTTTGGCGACCTGATGGCAGGCCTGCTGGGTGCCTTTGTGCTGGTGCTGGTCGGCATGCTGGTGATGCAGGTGGATCTGGTGGCCAGCCTGCGGCAGGAGGTGGAGCGGCGCCAGATGGAGGAGCAGCGCCGCATGGCGCTGGAGAAAGCGCTGGCCATCCCTCTGGCCAGCGGCCGGGTCACGGTGAACGAGGGGCGCATCGGCATCAGTGGCAGCGTGCTGTTCGCCCCGGGCTCCGACGAGCTGCGCCCCGAGGGGCGCCAGTTGCTGACCAGCCTGGTGCAGCCGCTGCGCGTGTACCTGCGCGAGCGCGACGAGATGCTGATGGTGAGCGGCTTCACCGACAACAAGCTTTTGCGGGGGGGCAACCACCGATTCACCGACAACCTGGAACTGTCGGCCCAGCGGGCGCTGACGGTCACCCGCGCGTTGATCGACGAGGGCATGCCTGCATCGCAGGT
>DMZZ01000375.1:0-4480 GCA_003484805.1 Comamonadaceae bacterium
CGTCGACCACGTTGTCGTCATCCGCGGGCTTGCTGGACGAGGACGCTCCGCCCGTGTCGCCAGCGGCGGCGCCCGCTGCCGCCTGGGCGGCCTGCTGGTCGGCGTACATCTTCTCGCCCAGCTTCTGGCTGGCGGTCATCAGGGCCGCGGTCTTCTCGTCGATGGCGGACTTGTCCTCGCCCTTGAGGGCTTCTTCCAGGGCCTTCACGGCTTCCTGGATGGCATCCTTCTCGCTGGCGTCGAGCTTGTCGCCGTGTTCAGCCAGGCTCTTGTTCACGCTGTGCACGGCGGCTTCGCCCTGGTTGCGCGCCTGCACCAGTTCGAGCTTCTTCTTGTCGTCGGCGGCATTGATCTCGGCGTCCTTGACCATCTGCTGGATTTCGGCCTCCGACAGGCCCGAATTGGCCTTGATCGTGATCTTGTTCTCTTTGCCGGTGCCCTTGTCCTTGGCGCCCACGTGCAGGATGCCGTTGGCGTCGATGTCGAACGACACTTCAATCTGCGGCACGCCACGGGAGGCCGGCGGAATGCCTTCGAGGTTGAACTCGCCCAGCAGCTTGTTGCCGCTGGCCAGTTCGCGTTCGCCCTGGAAGACCTTGATGGTCACGGCCGGCTGGTTGTCGTCGGCGGTGGAGAAGGTCTGCGCAAACTTCGTCGGGATGGTCGTGTTCTTCGTGATCATCTTGGTCATCACGCCGCCCAGGGTTTCGATGCCCAGCGACAGCGGCGTCACGTCCAGCAGCAGCACGTCCTTGCGGTCGCCCGAGAGCACCTGGCCCTGGATGGCGGCGCCCACGGCCACGGCTTCGTCAGGGTTCACGTCCTTGCGGGGTTCCTTGCCGAAAAATTCCTTGACCTTTTCCTGCACCTTGGGCATGCGGGTCATGCCGCCCACCAGGATCACGTCGTTGATGTCGGATACGCTGATGCCGGCATCCTTGATGGCCGTGCGACAGGGGGCAATGGTGCGCTCGATCAGCTCGTCCACCAGGCTTTCCAGCTTGGCACGCGTGAGCTTGATGTTCAGGTGCTTGGGGCCCGAGGCATCGGCGGTGACGTAGGGCAGGTTGATGTCGGTCGAGGCCGAGTTCGACAGCTCGATCTTGGCCTTTTCGGCGGCTTCCTTCAGGCGCTGCAGGGCCAGCACGTCGTTCTTGAGGTTGACGCCCGACTCCTTCTTGAACTCTTCAATGATGTAGTCAATGATGCGCTGGTCGAAGTCTTCGCCGCCCAGGAAGGTGTCGCCGTTGGTGGAGAGCACTTCAAACTGTTTTTCGCCGTCCACATCCGCGATTTCAATGATCGAAACGTCGAACGTGCCGCCACCCAGGTCATACACGGCGATCTTGCGGTCGCCCTTTTCCTGCTTGTCCAGGCCGAAGGCCAAGGCAGCCGCAGTGGGCTCATTGATGATGCGCTTCACATCGAGGCCGGCAATGCGGCCCGCGTCCTTGGTGGCCTGGCGCTGGGCGTCGTTGAAGTACGCAGGCACGGTGATGACGGCTTCCGTCACGGGCTCGCCCAGGTAGTCTTCCGCCGTCTTCTTCATCTTGCGCAGGATGTCGGCAGACACCTGCTGGGCCGACAGCTTGTTGCCGCGCACTTCGATCCAGGCGTCGCCGTTGTCGGCGGCCACGATCTTGTAGGGCATCAGGTCGATGTCCTTCTGCACTTCCTTTTCGGTGAACTTGCGGCCGATCAGGCGCTTGACGGCGTACAGCGTGTTCTTCGGGTTGGTCACCGCCTGGCGTTTGGCGGAAGCGCCGACGAGGATCTCGCCGTCTTCCTGGTAGGCCACGATGGAGGGCGTGGTGCGCGCGCCTTCGCTGTTCTCGATCACGCGCGTGGTGTTGCCTTCCATGATGGACACGCAGCTGTTGGTGGTGCCCAGGTCAATGCCGATGATTTTTCCCATTTTGTTCTCCGCGATGCTGGTTGAATTTGGATAGCTGTAACTTGTGGATAACCTGGCCAGGTTCAAGCCAGGTCACGTTTTTTATTTGGGGGCGGTCACCGTGACCAGGGCCGGGCGCAGGATGCGGTCGGCGATCACGTAGCCCTTTTGCAGGACGGCCACGACCGTGTTGGGCTCCTGGGCGGCCGGCACCACGCTGATGGCCTGGTGCTGGTGCGGGTCGAACTTCTCGCCTGCGGCCGGGTTGATGGCCAGCACCTTGTTGCGCTCCAGGGCTGACTGCAACTGGCGCAGCGTGGCGTCGGAGCCTTCGCGCAGTTGCTGGACCGTGGCGTTCTGGATGGCCAGCGCGGCGTCCAGACTGTCGGCCACGGGCAGCATGCTTTCAGCAAAGCTCTCGATGCCGAACTTGCGGGCCTTGGTGATCTCATCCTCGGCGCGGCGGCGGGCATTCTCGGCCTCGGCCTTGGCGCGCAGGAACTGGTCGGCCAGTTCGGCGCTCTTGGCCTTGAGTTCGGTCAGTTCCCTTTGCAGGCGCTCCATCTCGTCGGAGGCGTGGGCGGCCATGGCGGCCTCCATTTCTTCGGGGGCAGGGGTGCCGTGCTCTGGGGCGGATGGGGTGTTTTCGGACATGTCGATAGTTCTGGATCGGATTGGATGCGGGAGCCTGCCAGATGTAGGGGCATTGCCGTGCTTTTCAAGGCGCCACTCCCGAAAGAGGCGCTTTCCGTGGGCACGCAGGCGGCTGTCGAAAGCGGTAAGTGTACAGAAGGCGCCGAAGAGGTTATAATTTTCGGCTTTGCCTTGCCACACTGCTATTAGGCGCAGCAGGTGGCTTCAACCCAGAAGGAGTATGCATGCGTCATTACGAAATCATTTTGTTGATCCACCCGGATCAAAGCGAGCAGGTTCCTGCCATGCTCGAGCGCTACAAGGGCATGATCACCGCCGGCGGTGGCAAGGTGCACCGCGTGGAAGACTGGGGCCGCCGTCAACTGGCGTACCTGATCAACAAGCTGGCCAAGGCCCACTACCTGTGCGTGAACATCGAAGCCGACCAGGCCGTGATGGCTGAACTGGAGCATGCCTTCAAGTTCAACGACGCCGTGCTGCGCCACCTGACGGTTCAGAAGAAGAAGGCTGAAACCGGCCCCTCTTCGATGATGAAGACCGTCGAGCGCGAAGAAGCCCGCAAGGTCAGCCAGGCCGAATACGCCGCTGCCAACGAGCGCTGAGCCCAAGATTCAAGGGGAAGTGGAGAACCACGTTGCGTTGACGGCATGCATCGCTGAGGCTGCGGCCCTGCGGTTCACGCCAGCCGGTGTTCCTGCCATTGAACTGCGCCTTGAGCACGGTTCGCAGCAGATGGAAGCCGGTCAGATGCGCGAAGTGAAAGCGGTCCTGAAAGCGGTGGCTTTTGGCGCCATGGCAGAGCGGCTGGCCCGCCAGCCCATCGGCAGCCTCTGGCGATTCACCGGTTTTCTGGCCACGCCGCGCAACGGCAAGCACCCTGTGCTCCACGTCCAGGATATTCAACAAGATTAATTTTCGAGAGGTCCGAAATGGCCGCATTCAAGAAGTTCAACAAAGACAAGCGCCCCAAGCGCAACACCCAATCGCTGCTGTTCAAGCGCAAGCGTTTCTGCCGCTTCACCGTCACCGGCGTCGAAGAAATCGACTACAAGGACGTGGACACCCTGCGCGATTTCATCGCCGAAAACGGCAAGATCATCCCCGCGCGCCTGACCGGCACGCGTGCCATCTTCCAGCGCCAGCTCAACACCGCCATCAAGCGCGCCCGCTTCCTGGCCCTGGTGCCGTACAGCGACCAGCACAAGATCTAAGGAGCACAACCCATGCAAATCATTCTGCTCGACAAGGTTGTGAACCTCGGTAACCTCGGCGAAATCGTCAAGGTCAAGGACGGTTACGCCCGCAACTTCCTGATCCCGTCCGGCCGCGCCCGCCGCGCCACGGCAGCTGCCAAGGCCGAGTTCGAAGCCAAGCGCGCCGAACTCGAAAAGGCCGCCGCCGAGAAGCTGGCTGCAGCCCAGGCTGAAGGCGAGAAGCTCGCTGGCGGCACCGTCAAGCTGACGCAGAAGTCCGGTGTGGACGGCCGCCTGTTCGGCTCCGTCACCAACCACGACATCGCCGAAGAGCTGAACAAGCAAGGCTACAAGGTCGTGAAGTCGCAGATCCGCCTGCCCAACGGCCCGATCAAGATGGTCGGCGACAGCTCCGTGAGCGTGGCCCTGCACACCGACGTGGTGGTGGACGTGACGGTTTCGGTCTACGGCGAAACCGCCTGATCGCACCCCGCGCCCTTTGCAAGAACCGCCTTCGGGCGGTTTTTGCTTTTCTGGCCATGCACTGGCTGTGCACGCCTTGTCCAGCGCTTGTCCACAGGCTGCGCACAGGGTTGTGCAATGACGTCTGCCCCTGCCATTGTTAGTATCAAAGGCTTGCCCTGAGGATTCCCATGTTTGATGTACCGATGCCCGTGGACGACGGGTTCGCGCCCTATGACCGCCAGATTGCGCAGCTGCGGGTGCCGCCGCACTCCAT
>DMZZ01000375.1:4637-6067 GCA_003484805.1 Comamonadaceae bacterium
ATCCGCCGCTACGCCGAGATCGTGCGCGAGCGCGCCATCCTGCGCAAACTGGTCACGGCCAGCGACGAGATCGCCACCAACGCCTTCAATCCGCAAGGCAAGCCGGTGGACAAGATCCTCGATGAAGCCGAACAGAAGATCTTCAATATCGGCGAGGAAGGCTCGCGCATGAAGCAGGGCTTCCAGGGCATGGACACCCTGGTGGTCGATCTGCTCGACCGCGTGCAGGAGATGGCCGACAACCCGAACGACATCACCGGCGTGCCCACGGGCTTCATCGACCTTGACCGTATGACCTCGGGCCTGCAGGCCGGCGACATGGTGGTGCTGGCCGCGCGCCCGTCCATGGGCAAGACGGCGTTTGCCGTGAACATTGCCGAGCATGTGGCACTGAACGAAGGTCTGCCCGTCGCCATCTTCTCGATGGAAATGGGCGCAGCGCAACTGGCCGTGCGTATCGTGGGCTCGATTGGCCGTATTGACCAGGGGCACCTGCGCACCGGCAAACTGACCGATGACGAATGGCCGCGCCTGACCGAGGCCATTGAGCGTCTGCGCAATGTCTCGCTGCACATCGACGAAACGCCGGGCCTCACGCCTTCCGAGTTGCGCGCCAATGCNNCGGCGCCTGGCGCGCCAGTGCGGCAAGCTCGGCCTGATCGTCGTGGACTACCTGCAGCTCATGAGCGGATCGAGCGGCTCGCAGGGCGAGAACCGCGCCACCGAGCTGGGCGAAATTTCGCGGGGCCTCAAAATGCTCGCCAAGGAGCTGCAGTGCCCCGTGATTGCACTCTCGCAGCTCAACCGATCGGTGGAGACGCGCACCGACAAGCGCCCCATGATGAGCGACCTGCGCGAATCGGGCGCCATCGAGCAGGATGCGGACATCATCATGTTCATCTACCGCGACGACTACTACAACAAGGACAGCAAGGAACCGAACGTGGCCGAGGTCATCATCGGCAAGCAGCGTAACGGCCCTACCGGCACGGTGAAACTGTTCTTCCAGAAGTCGCAGACGCGCTTCGAGAGCCTGGCCATGGGCTCGGGCGACGATTTCTAGTCAAATTGGCCTCCAGCGCTTATGGTGTAAGCGCAGGCAGCTATATTTTTAGTAGTTCTAGAGCACTTCGCTGGCAAAGTCCGCCAGGCGCGAGCGTTCGCCGCGCGCCAGCGTGATGTGGCCGCTGTGCGGCCAGCCCTTGAAGCGGTCCACGGCAAAGGTCAGGCCCGACGAGCCTTCGGTGAGGTAGGGCGTGTCGATCTGTGCCAGGTTGCCCATGCAGATGATCTTGGTGCCCGGGCCGGCACGCGTGATGAGCGTTTTCATCTGCTTGGGCGTGAGGTTCTGTGCCTCGTCGATGATCACGTACTTGTTCATGAACGTGCGCCCGCGCATGAAGTTCATGCTCTTGATCTTGATGCGGCTG
>DMZZ01000266.1:0-2699 GCA_003484805.1 Comamonadaceae bacterium
CCCCGTCAACGAGGCTTCCGACAAGGCACTGACCCGCCTGGCCGAGCAGATGGCCCGCTGGGAGCTGGTGCCCACCGGCACCGAGGGCTACAAGAAGGCCGAGGTGACGCTGGGCGGCATCGACACGCGCACGCTCTCGCAGCAGACGATGGAATGCAAGACCCAGCCGGGGCTGTACTTCATCGGCGAGGTGGTGGACGTGACCGGCTGGCTGGGCGGCTACAACTTCCAGTGGGCCTGGGCCAGCGCGCACGCCTGTGCACAGGCGCTGCCAGCGCAGCAGGGGTTGGGCTAAAGCGGCCCACCTCCAGACGAAGACACTGCCCCACTCCCTCAAGGCTTGCTTCCAATGCTATTCAAACAGTAGCTATTGGCGCAACACCCATGGGCCTGAGCTGCCTTTTATATTCTTACGCCAGCGCCTTGCGCAGCCCATAGCTCAGCGCATCCACCAGTGCCACCAGCGCCACCATGGCCAGCAGCACGGTGCTGGTTTCGCCCATCTGGAACAGGCCCATGTGAAACGCCAGCATCTGGCCCAGGCCACCGGCGCCCACCACGCCCAGCACGGCGGCGGCGCGGATGTTGTTCTCCCAGCGGTACAGGGTGTAGCTCAGCAGTTGCGGCAGCACCTGCGGCAAGGTGGCGTAGAAAAACACACGCAGCTCACCCACCCCGCGCACGCGCAGGGCAAAGGCCGGGCCGGGCGCCGCGTTTTCCAGGCTTTCGGCAAACAGGCGGCCCAGCACCCCTGCGGTGTGCGCACCCAGGGCCAGCGTGCCGGCAAACGGCCCCAGACCGACCACGATCAAGAGCAGCGCAGCCCATACCAGCTCGGGCGTGCTGCGCAGCGCGTTAAGCAGCAGCCGGGTGGCGCCGCGCCAGCGCGCCGGGTCTTGCGCGTGGGTGCGCGCGGCGGGCAGCGCCAGCGCCAGGCCCAGCAGCGCCGCCAGCAGCGTGCCCAGCGCCGACATGGCCAGGGTTTCCAGCGTGGCCTGCAGCACCTTGTGCAGCAGTTCCGGGGTGGTGACCGGGTGCAGCAGCTCGCCGGCAAAACGCCCCATGCGTTGCAGCGCGTCCCACGAGCCCAACTGCGCCCACTGCAGGTTGAGCGAGGCAAAGCTGGCCACCACCAGCGCCAGCGCGCCCAGCGTCAGCCAGCAGGCCTTGCAGCGCAGGCCCCCCGTGCGCGGCGGCAGGGGGTAGGCAGTCTGGGGGGTGCGGGGGGTCAATGTGCGGCCCTTCACGCCAGGTCCTTGCGCAGCGCGGCGCTCAGGCGGTCGGCCAACCACACCAGCAGCACGAAGACCAGCAGGATGCTGGCGACTTCGGCGCCGTTGAACATCTTCATGGACGAGTCCATCAGCTGGCCCAGCCCCCCGGCGCCGACAAACCCCAGCACCGCGCTGGAGCGGATGGCGCATTCCCAGCGGTACACGGTGTAGCTGGTCAGCTCTGCCCCGCTTTGCGGCAGCAGGCCATAGAAGAAGGCCTGCAAACGGCCCGTGCCATTGCGCATCAGGCTGTGCGTGGCGTGGGTGTCGCTGCTTTCCAGAATGTCGGCATACACCTTGCCCAGCATGCCGCTGTAGGTGAGCGCAATGGCCAGCACGCCCGAGGTGGGCCCCAGGCCCACCACCCGCACAAACACCAGCGCCCACACCAGCTCGGGCACGCTGCGCAGCACCAGCAGCAGCCAGCGCACGCCCTGGCGCAGCACGGCAGGCCCCACCGCCATGCGCCCNNGCCAGGCCCGAGAGCGACAGCACCCGCACCGACAGCAGCGCCAGCGGCACGGCCAGCAGCAGGGCCAGCGCCAGCCCCGCCGTGGCCATGGCCACCGTGCGCCAGGTCTCGCGCAGCAGCAGCAGCAAAAAGTCGGCGTCGGTGCGCGGCGGGAAGAAGGCGCCGACAAAATCGATCGCTGGTTGCAGGGCGCCCGGCTCCAGCAACACCCAGGGCCGGAATTCGGTCAGCACGCCCATGGGCCACAGCAAGGCCAGGGCGGCCAGCGTCCAGGCAACGCGGGGCAGCCACGCCGGGTCGCGCAAGGCGGGGGCCGATGGCTGCCGGTGGTGGGGTGCAGCAGCGGGTGTCGGGGGGGGCATGGCGCGGCGCACTTCAGCGGCAGAGCATGCCCACCGGGACCGGCCCGCCGGGGAACTCATCCGGGGCCAGGTCGACCGGGCCGCTCAGCTCATGCAGGTGCTGCGCATACAGCGCCTGCAAATGCGCCGGTGTCACCCGGGCGGAGGGCAGGTCAAACGCCACGGCGCCGTCCCGCAGGCCGACGATGCGCGGGAAGTGGGCCAGCGCCATGTCCACATGGTGCAGCGTGGCCATCAGCGTGGCACCGCGCTCGCGCGCGGCGCAGGTCAGTGCATCCAGCGCATGGCGCGAGCGGGTCGGGTCGAGCGCCGACAGGGGTTCATCCACCAGCCACAGGCGGGCCTGCGACACCAGCGCGCGCGCCAGACCCACGCGCTGGCGTTCACCACCGGAGATGCGGTCCACGCGCTCAAAAAGCTTGTCACCCAGGTCGAATGCGGCCAGCGCCTGGTGCGCCAGCGCAAGGTCTTGCGGGTGGAGCAGGCTGCGCAGGCTGGCCCACAGGCTCTCGTGCGGCAGGCGCCCGGCCAGCACGGCCGTCACCACCCGCTGGCGCGGGGGCAGCGGCGGCACCTGGGGCGCCAGCAACA
>DMZZ01000265.1:0-5997 GCA_003484805.1 Comamonadaceae bacterium
CCAACGACCGGAGACACATCCCATGTACGCTTGGCTATGCAACAACCCCACGGGCGTCGAAGCCCTGACCTGGACCGAACTGCCCACACCCTCCCCCAAGGCGGGCGAAGTGCTGGTGGAGATCAAGGCTGCGAGCCTGAACTTCCCTGATCTGCTGATCGTGCAGAACAAGTACCAGATCAAGCCACCGCTGCCCTTCGTGCCGGGCTCGGAATACGCTGGCGTGGTGCAGGCCGTGGGTGAGGGTGTCACCCACCTGCAGCCCGGCCAGAACGTGGCCTGCCTGTCGGGCACCGGTGGCTTCGGCACCCACACCATCGCCCCCGCGGCACTGTGCATGCCTCTGCCCCCCGGCTTTCCGCATGTGGACGCGGCGGCCTTCATCATGATCTACGCCACCTCGCACCACGCGCTGGTGGACCGCGCGCAGCTCAAGACCGGCGAAACCGTGCTCGTGCTGGGCGCAGCTGGCGGCGTGGGCACAGCGGCCATCCAGATCGCCAAGGCCATGGGAGCCAAGGTGATCGCCGCCGCTTCCACCGATGAAAAATGCGCCCTGTGCACCTCGCTGGGCGCCGACGCCACCATCAACTACGCCAAGGAAGACCTGCGCGAGTCAATCAAGCGCCTGACCGATGGCAAGGGCCCCGATGTCATTTACGACCCCGTGGGCGGCGACTTCGCCGAGCCGGCCTTCCGCTCCATCGCCTGGCGCGGCCGCTACCTCGTGGTGGGCTTCGCCTCGGGTCCCATCCCGGCGCTGCCACTGAACCTGCCGCTGCTCAAGGGCGCCTCCATCGTNNGGTGTTTTCTGGGGCGAATTCTCCAAGCGCGAACCCAAGGCCAACGCCGCCATGATGATGGAACTGGCGCAGTGGTACGCCCAGGGCAAGATCAAGCCCGTGATCGACCGCACCATGCCCATGGCCGAGCTGCCCGCCGCCTACGCCCGCATGGGCTCGCGCAGCGTGCAGGGCAAGCTGGTCATGGTGAACTGAGTTCCGGACTCTGGCACTGCGCCATCCCGGTGCAGTGCCCATTCATTGCGTGCACGCCGGGGGTAGGATTTTCCCCATCCGTTTCGGATGGCCGGATGGTTATGATGCTGCAATCGTTGCAATTTTTTACATGCAACCTATATTCCCATGGCAGGGATCCACGGAGCCAAGCATGGCACCGGTGCACCATGCCACGATTGCGCTCTTCCGATGCATTTCACGCGACGGTCCCCAGCTGACCTCTTCTTCTGTCGGCCTCGCCGCCCCCTGTCCCTGGCTTTGCTGACCGGCGCCCTCCTTTGCAGCACGGGCGCTCTGGGCGCCCAGGGCGATGACATCGCCACCCTGCCACTCGAAGCACTCATGCAGATGGAAGTGCGCACCGCAAGCCGCTACGCCCAGACCCTGCTGGAGGCACCGGCGGCCATGAGTGTGGTCACGGCCGAAGACATTCGAACTTTTGGCTACGGCACTTTGGCAGACGTTCTGAATGGCATGCGCGGGCTCTACACCAGCTACGATCGCAACTACCACTACCTGGGCACGCGCGGATTCGCCACGCCAGGCGACTACAACACCCGCGTGCTGCTGCTTTTGGATGGAATACGCACCAACGACAATGTCTTCGACCAGGCGGCCATCGGCACCGACTTCACCATTGATGTCGACTTGATCGAGCGCGTGGAATTCCTGCCCGGCCCTGGTTCTGCACTCTACGGCGCCAACGCCTTCTTTGGCGTGATCAACGTCATTACCAAGGACGGGGCCCAGCTCGCAGGCACACGCGCGAGCCTCGAGGTGGGCAGCAAGGGCCGCGCCCGGCTCCAGGGCAGTTGGGGCAGTGTGGACGCCAAAGGGGCTAGCTGGCTGGTGTCGGTCACCCGCTTCAATGAGCGCGGTCAAGACCTCTACTTTCCACTGTATGACACGCCTCAGGACAACAATGGCGTGGCCCAGGGGCTGGACCACGACCGCACTACGTCCCTGTTCGCCCGGATGCGGCATGAAGGACTCTCACTGTCCCTTTCGCATGGAGAACGCCGCAAGGGCATTCCTACGGCCGCTTTTTCCCAGCTATTCAACGACCCGCGTTCACACACGCTCGACGAAAGCACCCGCCTGGCAGCCGAATACACGACCAGACTGGCCCCGGGCATCGATCTGACGACCCGGCTGCACGCAGGCCGGTACCGCTATGCAGGCGACTACGTCTACGACTACCCGCCCGTCACAGTCAACCACGATACGGCCCAAGGCCAGTGGTGGGGTGCCGAACTGCAATGGGTGAGCACTGCCCTCGCCCGGCACAAGATCGTGTGGGGCATCGACTACCGGCGCGATACGCACATCGCCCAGTCGAATGCCGACCTGGCGCCAGCCACAACCTACCTCGACACCCACCGAAAAAATCAGGTGTCGGCCGTCTACATCCAGGATGAATGGGCCCTGCGCCCCGACTTGGCGCTGCACACAGGCCTGCGCTACGACCACCACGAAGGCAATGGCGGCAGCATCCACCCCCGGCTGGGCCTGGTCCACTGGATGACGCCGTCAACCACGCTCAAGCTGCTGCACGGCACTGCCTACCGACCTCCCAACGCCTATGAGCAGGATTACCGGGTGGACCAGCCGGGCGGCGTGGTGGATTCAGGCTCCCCCCTGCGCCCGGAACGCGTGCGCACCACCGAGCTGGCGGTCGAACACGCCCCCAGCAATGCCACGCGCATGTTGCTCACAGCCTTTCGATCCGAGGTGCGCAACCTGATCACACTCGAAGAACTCCCCGCTCTGGAGCGGTTGACATTCAGCAACATCACCGGTGCAAGGGTACGTGGCGTAGAGGCCGAAGTTGAACATCGCTGGAGCCAAGGCCTGCGCCTCAAGGCGGCCTATGGCTGGCAACAGGCGAACAACGCCTGGACAGGAGAACCTTTGGTCAATGCCCCGCGCCATCTGGCCAAAATTCAATGGTCCGGCCCGTTTGGCAACTTCCCGGGCGCTACCTGGACCCATGGGCGCCTGGGCTTGGAGCTCACCGGCGTCAGCTCACGCCTGAGCCCCAGTTCCCGCGTCGCCGGTCATGTACTGGCCCACCTCACCTACAGCGCCACCCTGTCCAGCGGCACCCAGCTTTCCTTCAGCGTCCACAATCTGTTCGACCGGCGCTATGCCGATCCGGCATCGTTCGAGATCCGTGGCCACTCGCTTTTGCAGGACGGCCGCGGCCTGCGCGTGAAACTCACGCACAGGTTCTGAGCCATGCACCTGCTCCGTTTGTCCTGGTGGCTACTGTCAGCAATGGCCTGCGCACTGGCATGGCAAAACCCGGCGCAGGCGCAGTCCCCCGTGGCGGAACACGATATGAAGGCGGCCTATATCCTCAACTTCATCCAGTTCGTGGAGTGGCCCATCGACAGTCCGGGGGTAGCAAAAGACTGGAGTCTCTGCGTCTCTGCCTTCAGCCCCTTGGTACGCCCACTCCATGCCCTGCATGGCAAGGAACTGCCCAACGGCCAGCAGGTGCGCGTACGCCTGTTCGATCCCGGCAGCGCCCTGGAATGCCGTGTGCTGGTGCTGCAGGGGGCTGACCTGGAGCGCATCGCCCATGAGCCCCTACTCGGCCGACGTGGCACGCTCACGCTCTCGGACGACCCTGCCGCCCTGCGCATCGGGGTCATGATCGCGCTTGCCGAACAGCGCGGGCGCATCGTTTTCGACGTGAACAACGCCGCCGCCGCCAAAGCAGGGCTGGTGATCAGTTCACGGCTGCTGCGGCTGGCTCGGAGCGTGCAATGAAACAGATCTCCGGCACTGGCAGCGCTCCCGCCAGCCTCACCTCCCGGCTGGTGCTGACCGGCATGACCGCCACCGGTCTTGCATTGCTGCTGGTCGTGCTGGCACTGACGGTGTTTGAATACTGGCGCATCCGTCACACCATGCTGCAGGACAGTCGCGTGGAGGCAGCCATCGTGGCCGACAACGTCTCGGCGTCCCTGGTCTTCAACGACGACCGCGCCGCGCGCGAAATGCTCCAGGCCCTGCGCGCCTCTCCCATGGTGCTGGCGGCCGGCGTCTACCGCACGAACGGCGTGCTGTTCGCCGACTTTCAGCGCGATGGCCAGCCACCATTGTCCGTGAGCTTGCCATCCGAAACGTTGACGGGCCCGCTGGAGCAGTCCGACTTGGGAGAACTGCGGCTGATCCACCCGATTGGCCCGCAACACCAGCCCGGTGGATGGGTCTACCTGCGCAAGTCCATGCAGGAGGTTTACAAACGTCTGGCGGTCCATTTTTTTGGCGCCCTTTTGATCGCGCTGGGCGCCATGGGGCTGGCCTCCCTTCTGGTGCTGCGCAGCCGCGCTGCAGTCCGTGACGCGGAGAATCGGCTGGACGTGCTCGCACACACCGACCCTGTCACCCAAGTCGGCAACCGCCATGCTTTCAATGAACGGCTGGCCGCCCACATCGCGCATGCCCGGCAAACGGGCGGCAATGTGGCCCTGGTCCTGATCGACCTGGACAATTTCAAAACCATGAACGACACGCACGGCCACGCGGCCGGCGACACGTTGCTGCGCCAGGTGGCCCAACGCCTGCAAACCGCGATGCGCAGCGGCGATACGGTTTGTCGCATGGGGGGAGATGAGTTCGCCATCCTCCTGGCCGGCAGTTTTGACGACCCCCTGCTCGAACGCTATGGCCAGCGCATCATCGCCACCTTCCAGACCCCCTTTACGGATGCCCGGCAATCCTTGCAGGTGACGGGCAGCGCGGGCATTGCCTCCTACCCGCAGGACGCCCAGGACTTTGACTGCCTGGTGCGCCATGCCGACACCGCCATGTACCGTGCCAAGGACCTGGGCAAGAACCGTTGTCAGCGCTTCGACCCGACCATGAACCAGGCGCTGCTGCGACGCCTGGCCGTGGAAAAGGAACTGCGCAAGGCCCTGCACGAGGGAGAAGGACTGGCATTGCACTATCAGCCCGTGTTTTCTGCTCAGGACCGTTCCATGGTGGGAGCCGAGGCACTGCTGCGCTGGACCTGCCCGGTTCTGGGTGTCGTTCCTCCCCTGGAAGCCGTGGCAGTGGCCGAAGATACGGGGCTCATCGAGGCCCTAGGCTACTGGGTTTTGCGCACGGCCTGCACCGACGCCGCCCGATGGCAGCACACAGCCCCCCTGGCCGTGGCCGTCAACGTGTCGGCCCGCCAGCTGCATGACACTCGGTTCCTGAGCACCGTCATGGACATCCTGCGCGAGACCGGCCTGACACCCCAGCTGCTGGAGATCGAGCTGACCGAAACTGTTTTGATGGACAACATGGATGCAGGTGCGCACATCCTGCACCGCCTGGGTCAGCTCGGCGTGCAACTGGCCATCGACGACTTTGGCACCGGCTACTCGTCCCTGGCCTACCTGCGGCAACTGCCGATGAAGCGTATCAAGATCGATCGCAGCTTTGTACGCGACCTCCCCCAGCAAGAACACAGCCGCACCATCGTGACCGCCATCGTTCACCTTGCCCATGGGCTGGGCCTGGCGGTGACGGCCGAAGGCGTGGAAACCCTGGAACAGGCAGATTACCTGGCGCAGCAGGGCTGCGATGTGCTCCAGGGCTATGCCTTTGCCCGCCCCATGCCAGCCCACCAACTGGAGGCGGCGCGGCAACCATCATCTCATTCAGCGACATGACGCACCTTGTGGCCTGAACCTGTTCAAGCCCCAGTGCCTCTGTCACACTTGGCTCTTCCTGCACTTCCTGCCCTGGTGGCTTTTCATGGCCGAGAAACTTCCTTCGGAGATTGCGCGCGAAACCCTCAAGCAGCTGGCCCTGCGCCGACTGGCGCCCACCCCCGACAACTACCGTTCGCTGTACGACGAGATCTCGGGCAACATCACGCCTCCGCCTTTTCCGGAAGGCTCTTTGCGCCAGATCCTTCGGGTGATTCCTGGTCAGACACCGGTCCAGAAGCGCCTGCTCGACCAGTTCGAGGCCGCCG
>DMZZ01000204.1:0-907 GCA_003484805.1 Comamonadaceae bacterium
CCGGCGGCATGCCCTGTACACAGGGCCTAGGAGCCTGTCGGACTTGGGGCGTCGAAAGCGAAAATCGACCCCAGCGAGACCAGTTTTTGCCGGATTTGCAGCCCAATAGGCGAGCTATTGGGCAAAAAGACGGTAAAAAATGGGCCGCTGCGGTCAATTTGCAGCCGACGATTCGCAAGTCCGACAGGCTCCTCGGGTGCAGGAGCAGGCCCACCGTTTGCCCCTGCAGGGCCGCTCGCCCTGCCCACCTTCTGGAACCGCTAGTGTCCTACGCCTCTGAAACCCGGCGCCGCCGCACCTTTGCCATCATTTCCCACCCCGACGCGGGTAAAACGACGCTGACCGAAAAACTCCTGCTGTTCTCGGGCGCGATCCAGATCGCCGGCGCCGTCAAGGGCCGCAAGGCCAGCCGCCACGCCACATCCGACTGGATGGAGATCGAAAAGCAGCGCGGCATCTCGGTGGCCTCCTCCGTCATGCAGATGCTCTACCGCGAGCATGTGATCAACCTGCTCGACACCCCCGGACACAAGGATTTCTCGGAAGACACCTACCGCGTGCTCACGGCCGTCGATTCCGCGCTGATGGTGATCGACGCCGCCAACGGCGTGGAAGCACAGACGCGCCGCCTGATCGAGGTCTGCCGCCAGCGCGACACGCCCATCATCACCTTCGTGAACAAGATGGACCGCGAAGTACGTGACCCGCTGGACATCCTGGACGAGGTGGAACGTGAACTGGGCATGCCCTGCTGCCCCATCACCTGGCCCGTAGGCCAGGGCAAGAGCTTTGGCGGCATCATCAATCTGCGCACGCAGACCATGACGGTGTTCACCCCTGGCAGCGACCGTGGCCCGAAAGACTTCGAAGTGGTGCCGCTGTCCGAGTCCGACCGGCTGCGCAAGCG
>DMZZ01000204.1:1048-5962 GCA_003484805.1 Comamonadaceae bacterium
ACCATTCAACCCGAAGACGAAGGCTTTGCTGGCGTGGTCTTCAAGGTGCAGGCCAACATGGACGCCAACCACCGCGACCGCATCGCCTTCGTGCGCGTGGCCTCGGGCAAATACACGCCTGGCATGAAGCTCAAGGTGCAGCGCACCGCCAAGGAACTGCGCCCCACCAGCGTGGTCACCTTCATGAGCCAGCGCCGCGAGGCCGTCGAAGAAGCCTACGCCGGCGACATCATCGGCTTCACCACGCACGGCGGCGTGCAGCTGGGCGACACCATCACCGACGGCGCCAGCCTGCAGTTCACCGGCCTGCCCTTCTTCGCGCCCGAAATGTTCATGACCGTGGTGCTGAAAAACCCGCTGCGCACCAAGCAGCTGCAGCAGGGCCTGGCCCAGCTGGGCGAGGAAGGCGCGATCCAGGTCTTCAAGCCCGACGCGGGCGGCAACATGCTGCTGGGCGCCGTGGGACAGCTGCAGTTCGAGGTGGTGCAGCACCGCCTCAAGGCCGAGTACGACGCCGACGTACGGCTGGAGGGCTGCCAGTACACCGGCGCGCGCTGGATCACCGCCGACACGCCGGTCGAGTTGCGCGAGTTCGAGAACGCCTACCCCCTGCGCATGGCGCACGACGCGGCCAACACCCTGGCCNNTCCGCTGCGCGAGCATGCGGGGCTGGCACTGCAGCGCGCGGGTTGACCAGTTTCACGCCTGGGGCGCAAGCGCCCTGGGCGCATTGCGCAGTCGGCTGAAGTTCACCGGCGTCATGCCCAGGTAGCTGGCGATCATGCGGTGCGGCACCCGGTCTTCCAGGCCGGGGCATTCCGTGCGCAGCTGCTGCAGGCGCTGCGCGCCAGTCAGGGCCGCCAGTGCCCATTCGCGCTGGGCCATGCGTAGCAGTTCGTGCCGCAACACCGCATTGCCCCAATCGCGCACCGGCACCTGCTCCACCATGGCCTCGCTCAGGGCGTCGGGATCGAACAGGGCCACGCGGCTGGTCTCCAGAGCGACGCAGTCCACCCGGGAGCGCGCCTGCATGCTGCGGGTGATGGCGGGCGCCATCACGCACGGGCCGACGTGAAAGCCCAGCGTGACCTCACGCCCCTGGGCATCGGCCACGCTGGTGCGCAGCAGCCCGTGCAGCACGAAACACTCCTGCGGCCGAGACTGCCCCATGTGGAACAGCGCCTGCCCCGGCTCCAGGTTCTGGCAACGCAGCCCTTGCAGCACGGGCGCGAAATCAGCGGCTGACAGCGGCGCGAATGTCTGGGCGATCTGCAGGGCCTGCGCCCGGTCTGCGGGGGTGGTCGATAACATTTGTTGTTGCTGCGGTCCAGGCGGGACTGCACCATTCTGGCATGTCCCATCTGCCTCACTCCCCCATGCCACCATCCTCTTTCAACGCCCTGCTCCGTCGCGGCCTCGCTGCGCTGGCGTGCCTGCTCGCCGGTTGCAGCACCGACCTGCCCCGCACCGCCGAGCACGATGCCACCGTGCCCACCATCACGCTGCAGGGCTACCGCTTCCATGCGCAGACCTTCGGCCAGGGCGGCAAGCCCGCGCTGATCGTGCTGCACGGCGGCCCTGGAGCCGACTACCGCTACCTGCTGGACCTGCAGGCCCTGGCCGACGACTACCAGGTGCTGTTCTATGACCAGCGCGGCAGCGGCCTCTCGCCGCGCGTATCGGCGCAGGACATTTCGCTCGACACCTACCTGGCCGACCTGGACGCCGTCGTGGACCACATCGGCCAGGGCCGCGCCGTACACCTGCTGGGCCACTCCTGGGGCGCCATGCTGGCCTCGGCCTACACCGGCAGGCACCCCGGCAAGGTGCGGCGCCTGGTGCTGGCCGAGCCCGGCTTTCTGGACAGCGCTTCGCTCGCCCACCTGCCGCAGGGCGGCTGGCCGGGCTGGACCGTCGCCTGGGGCATGACCCGCGCCTGGCTGCAGCAATGGACGGTGGCGGCCGACGGCGACCTCTATGCCCGGCGCGACTTTCTGCTGGGCGCCATGATGCCGCTCTTCCAGATGCCCAACACCTGCGACGGTGCAATTCCCCGGATGGAGGGCTGGCGCGCCGGCAGCCCGGCCTTTGACGCCACCGTCGGCCGCATGCTGTCCGATGCCTCCTATGCCGCTTCGCTGGATTTCCGCGTCGGCGTGGAGCGTTTTGACGGCCCGGTGCTGTTCCTGGCCGGGCAGTGCAGCACCACCATGGGCGAGGCCCAGCAACGGCGCCACATGGAGCACTTTCGCCACGCACGCCTGGTGATCGTGGCGCGGGCCGGCCATTTCCTGTTCAACGAACAGCCCCAAGCCTCCTTGCAGGCCGTGCGAGCCTTCCTCGGCGAGCCCGGCTGAGCGTGGTCGGCGCGGTGCAACAATACGCGCTTTGCCTGCCCCATGGCGCCGCTCCCCTCCTCCCTGAGCCCCCTGTCCGACTGGCCCCTGGATGCTGGCCGCAGACTGGTGGGCGTGCTCACTGACATCGACGACACCCTCACCACCGAGGGCGCCATCACGCAGGACGCGCGCGATGCGCTGGGCGCGCTACGCGCCGCGGGCCTGCACGTGATCGCCATCACAGGGCGGCCCGCGGGCTGGAGCGAACCCTTCGCGGCCAGTTGGCCGGTCGATGCCATCGTGGCCGAGACCGGCGCCGTGGCGCTGCTGCGCCCCCCGAAAAATTCAAGTAAAAACGCCTTCAAAACCAATCTGGGAAAGCGCGAGCAGCTATCAAAATGGCATCTTCAGGATGCCGCCACGCGCGCCGCCAACCATGCGCGCATGCAGCAGGTGGCGCAGCAGATCCTGCGCGAGGTGCCCGGCGCCCAGCTCGCGCGCGACTCGGCGGGGCGCGAGACCGACATCGCCATCGACCACAGCGAGTTCACCCACCTGCCGCCCGAGGGCATCGCGCAGGTGCAGGAAATCATGCGCGCGGCCGGCATGACGGCCACCGTCAGCAGCATCCATGTGAACGGCTGGTANNTCGCTCAACGACCAGGTGATGTTCCAGCATTTCCCGCACAGCGTGGGCGTGGCCAACGTGGCGCGCTTCGTGCCGCAGCTGCGCCACCTGCCGCGCTACGTGACCCAGGGCGCGCGCGGCGCGGGGTTCGCCGAACTGGCGCGGCACCTCCTGGCGGGCCGCGAACGCGCCAGGCGTTGAGTTGGGGCCGCCAGGCGGCGCCCGTGGCCTTTTATTCCGTTTCCAAATCATTTGTGTCTAGGCGCGAAGCTGCAGACAGTGCTGTAGCACGGCAAGGCGAAGCAACAACGACACGGATGATTTAGAAATGGAATTACTCGGCAGGCTTGGTACTGCGGGGCTTGCGCGGGCGGGATGCGGCGGCCTTGGCGGGAGCCGCCGCCGCTGGAGGCGCTTCCGCCGCTGAATCCCCCAGGGGCGCACCGCTTTCGGAGCGCGCCGGACTTTCCTCTGCGGCAGCAGCCTTGCGCCCGCCGGTCTTGCGTGCCGCCGAAGCGGCACGGCGGCTCCGGGGCGCAGGGGCGGTCACAGCGGGTTCGGCGCCAGCAACTGCTGCCGGTTCTTCAACCGCCGCGCCCATGCTGCCTTCCCCCTCGGTGGAGGCGCCATCGCCGGCCGCGGCCTCCGCAGGCGCAACGGCCGACGCCTGTGGACGGAAATAACCGCCCACCGGGCGCTCCGTCGGCGCGTCGCCACGGGGCTCGGAACGGGGTTCCACCCGTTCGTCGGCCGTCGCCTCCAGCCGGCGTCCCCGCGATCGGCCGCCCCGCGTCCCGCCCTCGCTGCCCCCGGCCGCAGCCTCCGGGGCCACCGCGACGGCATGGAAGTCGTGGCGGAAGTACCCGGCGCCGCCCGGGCGCTCCATGGGCGCCTCCAGCCGGCCCACGGGATCGGGCCGAGCGGGCGCGCCGCCATGGCCGCGGTACACGTAGGCGCCCGACTTCTCGTCGCGGCCGAACTCCAGCAGCCCCCGCGCCTGCGCCTCTTCGAGCAGGTTGCCAAAGGTGCGGAAGCCGTAATAGCTTTCGCTGAAATCGGGCTTGCGGCGCTTGATGGCCTCCTTGAGCACCGACGCCCAGATCTTGCCGCTGTCGCCGCGCTCGGAGAGCAGGGCCTCGAAGGTCTCCACCGCCAGTTCCACGCCCTGGTTGCGGCGCGTTTCCTGGGTCTCCTTGCGCTGGCGCTCTTCCTCGGGGCTGCGGCGCGGCGCGGGCGGGTTGTTGCCCGGGCTTTGGCGGCGGGCCTGGGCGCGCTGCTTTTCCCGCACCAGGTCGTCGTAGAAGATGAACTCGTCGCAATTGGCGATCAAGAGGTCCGATGTGGATTGCTTCACGCCCACGCCGATGACCTGCTTGGCGTTCTCGCGCAGCTTGGAGACCAGCGGCGAAAAGTCCGAATCACCACTGATGATGACGAAGGTGTTGACGTGCGACTTGGTGTAGCACAGGTCCAGCGCGTCCACCACCAGGCGGATGTCGGCCGAATTCTTGCCCGACTGGCGCACGTGCGGGATTTCGATGAGCTCGAAATTCGCCTCGTGCATGGTGGCCTTGAAGCCCTTGTAGCGCTCCCAGTCGCAATAGGCCTTCTTGACCACGATGGAGCCC
This sequence comes from Comamonadaceae bacterium, assembly GCA_003484805.1. Classification (GTDB taxonomy): domain Bacteria; phylum Pseudomonadota; class Gammaproteobacteria; order Burkholderiales; family Burkholderiaceae_C; genus Simplicispira. Next base: position 5,644 of record DMZZ01000204.1, read on the forward strand.
TTGAGCAGCAGGCGCTCCAGGACGGGTTTGATGTCGAATTTTTCGTACTGCGCGTCGCGCACGCCCAGGGCGACGTTTTCAAAGTCGCAAAACAGGGCCATGCTGATGCTGTCGGAGGGAGATGCCATGGGGATGTGTCCGTTCAATGTCTGCACGGATCATCACACGGAACGACTCCCCCTCCCGAGGGTGGTCCTCAGGACGGTTTGGCCAAGCCCAGCTTTTCCACCAGCGCTTTCTCGCGCGCGAAGGTGTCTGCAGCGAACTTCTGGTACTGCGTGCTGCTCATGTACATGGGCACCATGTCGTAGCGGGCCAG
>DMZZ01000204.1:5984-12393 GCA_003484805.1 Comamonadaceae bacterium
GGCCCAGCTCCTTGAGCGTGGGCGCGTCGGGGAATTTGGCCAGACGCTCGGCGCCCCAGGTGTTGAGCACGCGCAGCTTGCCGGCCTCGACCTGCGGGGCGAAGCCCGTGGAGTCCGCCGCCGCCATGAGCTGCCCGCCCAGCGTGGCCTGCATCAGGTCGGCGCTGCCCTTGTAGGGCACGTGCAGCAGCTCCAGGCCGAGCTTCTGCGCGATGAGCTCCATGGTCAGGTGCGGGCTGGTCATGGTACCGGTGGAGCCGTAGCTCAGCTTGCCCGGGTTGGCCTTGGCCCAGGCGACGAAGTGCGTCCAGGTCTTGAGCGGCGAATCGGCCGGCACGACGACGCCGAAGGCATAGCCCGTGACGTTGAGCACGTAGCTGATGTCCTTCACCGGGTCCCAGTTGATCTTGGTGGTGTAGGGCAGGCGGAACACGCCCAGCGGGATCTGCGCCAGCGTGTAGCCATCGGGCTGCGCCGTCTGCAGCGCCTGCGCGGGCAGCGTGCCGCCGGCGCCGGGCTTGTTCTCAACGATCACCGGCTGACCCAGGATCTTGCTGGCGTTGTCGGCCAGCGCGCGCATGGTGATGTCGGTCGGGCCACCTGCGGGGAAGGCGATCACGAGCTTGATGGGTTTGGCCGGAAAACTCTGGGCCTGGGCGGTGCCCAGAGAGGCGGCAACAGCCAGCGCGGCGGCGCCCCACTGGAGGATGTTTCGACGTTGCATGGAGGGCTCCTGAAGGGACAAAACGTCCATTGGACCGCAGTTGACGCACCGCAACATCGAGGAAAGCACCTACCCGCTGTCGCCCATGCGTCAGCCCCACCGGCACCACCGCACAGCCCAGGAAAACCCTGAACCCCGTATCGACCGCAGGGATGATGCTGTAACCTGACCAAAACATCTTTCCGCACACGGCCCCGTGCGGCCAGCGCCTTATGGAGACCGCCCCGATCCCGCCCATTTCGCTCTGGCGCGCCGAGTTCACCGACGCCGCCACCGAACAGGCCTACCGTGCCGATGTGCAGGGGCGCATGGCCCGACAGTTGCGCATTGCGCTTTGGGTCTGGGCGGCCCTGCTGATGCTTTTTGCACTGCCTGACTACCAAACGCTGGGGGACAGCCCCGGTTTCCGGGCCCTTTTGGGGTACCGGGCGGCCACAGCCCTGATGCTGCTGCTGGCCGCACGGGCCTTGCGCACACGGCCCCACCTGGCGCCCCGGGGACACCTGGCGATGGCGCTGGAGATGCTGGGCTACCCCTTTTTCTTCCTGTTCCAGTTTCTGCAGCCCGAAATGCGGACCTCGACGATTGGCATGCTCATGGTCGTCAACCTCAGCCTGTTCATCTTTGTCCCGGGCCGCGTTGCACTCGGCGCCTGGGTGGCCCTCGTGGGCATCACAGGCTCGGTCGCCTCGCTGGTGCTGACGGGAACCGCCTTGGCCCTGGCGCCCGGGCTGACGCTGCTGCTGACGTTGCCTGCAGTGGTGGGATTCATCTCCGCCAACCGGCTGCAACGGGCGCAGCGCCAGGAATTCGTGGTCCGCAGCCACCTGCAACAGGCCAACGCGGCCCTGCAGGACGAGATCGCCCGGAGCGCTGCTCTGCAGACCGAACTGCAACGGCAAGCCACCACCGACCCCCTGACCGGTCTACTCAACCGCCGCGAGTTCGGGCGGCGCTTTGGGCTTGATCTGGCCCGCGCCGAGCGCGACGCCAGCCCGCTGTCGGTCGCGCTGCTGGACCTGGACCATTTCAAGAAGATCAACGACCAGTTCGGTCATGCCACAGGCGACGAGGTGCTGCGCCAGGTGGCCCGCCTGTGCCATGAGTGCTTTCGCAGCATCGACTGTGTGGGCCGCATGGGGGGCGAGGAATTCGCCGTGCTGCTGCCCGGGGCCACCCTGCCACAGGCCGCCACCGTGGCCCAGCGTTTCGCCCAGCGACTGGCAGCGACCCTGGTGGTGCATGGCGAGCAGATGATTCACCTGAGTGCCACCCTGGGGGTGGCTGAGCGCCTGCCCGAAGAACGCACACTGGACGCCATGCTGCAACGTGCAGACCAGGCCCTGTATACCGGCAAGAACGCGGGCCGCAACTGCGTCATGCTGGCCCTGCCGGAGGGCCCGGCTCAGCGCCATGCGCCCGAACCCGTGCACTCATCACCTCACTGACGACGGTCCCTCTCCCTCAGGCCTTGTAGGTGGACAGCAGGATGCTCGTCTCGGTGTTGGCGATGCCCGGCGTGAGGCGGATGCGGCCCAGAGCAGCATCAAACGCCTCCAGGCTCTCGGCGCGCACCTCGGCCACGATGTCCCAGCGGCCGTTGGTGGTGTGCAGCGTGCCCACCATGGGCTCGCCGCGCAGCGCCCGAATCACCTCGGGCGCGGCGTTGCCCTCGACGGCGATGCACATCCAGGCGCGGATGCGCTGCGGCTCCGAATCGGGCCGCAGGCGCACGGTGTAGCCGACGATAACGCCGCCCTCCTCCATCTTGCGCAGGCGGTTCTGCACCGTGCCGCGCGAGACGCGCAGCTTGTGCGCCAGCGTGGCCACGGGGGTGCGCGCATCCTGGCGCAGGATGCTAAGGATTTCGCGGTCGGTGTCGTCGAGCTTGGTCATGGTGCTGATAGTGACTGGCGTTTCGCCAATTTTTGCAGCTATTTGACCAGTTTGCCGTCTTTTTGTTGGCAGGGCCTGTTCGCACAATGCCTGCACCGCCCCCGTGGGCACCCCTCACCCACCACCGCAAAACCATGCCACCACCCTCCCTCCAGGCCCCCGCCGCCGTCGCCATGGTGCGCCCGCACCACTTTCACCCCAACCCCGAGACCGCCGCCGACAACGCCTTCCAGCGCCCGGCCACGGCCGCCAGCGTGGCCGCGCAGGCCCATGCCGAGGTGACCGAGGCCGCCGCCCGGCTCGAAGCCGTCGGCGTGCGCGTGCACCTGTTCGACAGCCATGACCCCGAAACGCCCGACGCCGTGTTCCCGAACAACTGGTTCTCCACCCACGTCGGCGGCCATGTGGCGCTCTACCCCATGTACGCAGCCAACCGACGGCGCGAGCGGCGCGGCGACATCATCGAGCTGCTGAAAGCGCAGTACCGGGTGCAGGACGTGATCGACTACTCGGGCCTGGAACACGACGGCATGGCCCTCGAAGGCACGGGCGCCATGGTGCTGGACCACATCGGTCGCATCGCCTACACCGCGCAGTCGCACCGCGCCGACCCGGTGGCGCTGGAGCGGTTCTGCACGCACTTCAACTTCGAGCCCATGGCCTTCGCCACGGCCGACGCGCAAGGTCGGCCCTGCTACCACACCAACGTGATGCTGTGCGTGGGCACCGACTTCGCGCTCGGGGGCTTTCACCTCATCGCCGACCCGCAGCGCCGCGAGGCCGTGCGCCAGCGCCTGCGCGAAAGCGGGCGCCAACTCATCGAACTCGACGCGCGCCAGATCGGCGAATTCGCCGGCAACGCGCTGGAACTCACGGGGCACGGCGGCCAGCGGCTGCTGGCGCTGTCCGAGCGCGCGGCCGCCAGCCTCACGGCCGCGCAGAAAGCCGTGATCGAACGCAGCGCCACGCTGCTGCCGCTGCGCGTGCCCACCATCGAACTGGCGGGCGGCTCGGTGCGCTGCATGCTGGCGGGCATCCATCTCGCGACAAGGTGAACAGACGCTCGTGCGACACGCACGCTGCCACGCGCCACCTACCATGGCGGCACGCAACCCTGGAGACCGCCCATGGCCCCCCCGCCGTTTTCCACCCTGGTGTCCGGCTACAGCTTTTTCGAGGGCCCGCGCTGGCACGCGGGCCGGCTCTGGCTGTCGGACTTCTACACGCGGCAGGTCATTGCCGTGGGCCTGGACGGCGCGGTGGAGACCATCGCTGAAGTACCCGGCCAGCCCTCGGGGCTGGGCTGGCTGCCCGACGGGCGGCTGCTCGTCGTCTCCATGCGCGACCGCAAGCTGCTGCGCCGCGAACCCGACGGTCGGCTGGTGGAGCACGCCGACCTTTCCGCCGTGGCCGGCGGCCACGCCAACGACATGGTGGTGGACCGCCAGGGCAACGCCTATGTGGGCAACTTTGGCTTCGACCTCATGGGCGGCGCCCCCTTCGCCCCGGCGCGGCTGGCCCGCGTGGCGCCCGACGGCACGGTGAGCGCCGTGGCCGAGGGCCTGTACTTTCCCAACGGTTCCATGGTCACGCCCGACGGCCGCACGCTGATCGTGGGCGAGACCTTCGGCAACAGGCTCTCGGCCTTCGACCTGCTGCCCGGCGGCGGCCTGGGACCGCGCCGCGACTGGGCCGTGTTCGGCCCGCTGCCGCAGGGCGACAACCTGGCCCAGGTCATCGCGCAGACCCAGGTGGCACCGGATGGCGCCGCGCTCGACGCCGAGGGCGCCGTGTGGCTGGCCGACGCCAACCACCGCCGCGTGCTGCGCGTGGCCGAGGGCGGCCGGGTGCTCGGCGAAATTGCCACGTACCCGCTGGGCGTGTACGCCTGCGCGCTCGGCGGACCGGACGGCCGCACGCTGTTCCTCTGCGTGGCGCCCGACTACCTGGAGCACAAGCGCAAGGCCGCGCGCGAGGCCGCCGTGTGGACCACGCGGGTCGAGGTGCCGGCGGCCGGTTTTTCAGAAAAATAGGCCTCTTGCGCCCATCCATCAAGCGCCAGAAGCTATCAATTCAAGAGCATTTCAGGCCTCATGGGGCAGCAGTGCGGCCCCCTCGCGCCGCGCCATCCACCACCCCACCTGCGCCAGCCAGCCCAGTGCCAGCAACGCTGCCAGGGCGATGAGCCACTGGCCCAGGCGCGCCTGGTCGTCCAGCAGGTAGGCGTTGCACAGGCGCAGCGGCGCGTCGATGTAGAGCTGGCCCACCACGGCGGTCATGGGCAGCATGTTGCCGAGGAAGAAGCCCTGCACCACCAGCCCCGCCGCGCGCCACGACAGGCGCAGCGCCGCGCCCGCCAACACCAGCGCGGCGCCCTTGGCGGCCTCGATGGCGCCGTCGCGCAGCGCGAGGTCGAGCACGCGCGGCACCATGAGCACGGCCAGCACCCCGGCCACCCCCACCAGCCCGGTGATGCCGTGGGCGTTCCAGCGCGCCACGGCGCCACGCGCNNAACTGCAGCACCATGTGGCGCCACATGCTGGCTTCCAGCGCGTGGCGCAGCGCGGGCCAGGCCAGCAGCGCGCACAAGGCCAGCCCCAGGGCGGCCTGGGTGCGCGGCGTGCAGCGGGGCCAGGGCGTCATGGCGCGCCCCGCGCGAGGTGGCGTGCGTAGTCCAGCGCGAGCTGCTGCTCGGCGATGTCGAACACGCGCACCATGCGGCCGCGCGCGTCGAACACCAGCAACGCGGCGTTGTGCTCGTAGTCGCCCCGGCCGTCGGGCACCACCACCACGCCCAGGCGGCGCAGCAGGGCCTGCTGCTGCCCCGCGTCGGGAACGCGCACGAAGCGCCACAGCGCCGGGTCGGCCTGCAGGCCCTGGGCGTAGGCGCGCAGCGCGGCCGGGTTGTCGTGCGGGCCGTCGAAGCTGATCGACAGCAGGCGCACGTTGGCGCTCTGGCCCGCCGCGCGGTCGGCGTGCAGCGCCGCCTGCAGCTGCTGGAAGGTACTGCCCAGCGACAGGCACACACTCTGGCAGCGCGTGTAGATGAAGTCGGCGATGGTCACGCCGCCGCCCTGCGCCAGCAGCGCGGGCAGGTCAGGCGCGGCCACGCCCGGGCCTTCCACCGCCACGCGCGGTGCCTCCACGGGTTGCAAAGCCACTTCCAGGCGGCGCGCGCCCTCGTCGGTCCAGACCTGGAAGCCGTGCGTGAGCCAGTCCGCCGCCGCGTAGCCGCACAGCGCCAGCAGCAGGCTCAGGACGGCGGTGCGCAGCATGGCGTCAGTGGGCCAGCGCCTGGAGCGCGGCACCGCCCTCGAACGGAGTGGAGCGGTCGTTGGCCTTGCGCTCCTGCGCGAACTGCTCCGGCGTCAGGGGCGCGGCCTGGTTGCCCCAGGCGCTGCGGATGTAGCTGGCCACGGCGGCCAGTTCGGCGTCGCCCAGTTGGCGAAAGGCCGGCATGGCCCCCTCGTAACTTTTCCCTGCCACCGTGATCGGGCCCGTCACGCCATGCAGCAGGATGTTGGCCAGCACGCGCGGCTCGCCCTGCACCCATTCCGAGCCCGCCAGCGGCGGAAACACGCCCGGCAGGCCCTGGCCCGTGGCCTGGTGGCAGGCCGCGCACTGCGCGGCGAACAGCGCCTTGCCATCCACGGCCGCGCCCGCAGCGGCCGGCGCGGGGCCGGACAGGTCGGCCACGGTGCGCCGGTCGCCCAGGGCCGAGTTGCCAAAGGGTTCGGACAGCACGATGTAGGCCACGCCGAACAGCACCATGGCCAGCGTGATGGCGGC
>DMZZ01000205.1:0-2216 GCA_003484805.1 Comamonadaceae bacterium
CCTCGAAAGCAAGGCCTACAAGATGCACATCCGCGTGCTGCTGTCCAAGTACCGCAGCTACACGCCCTGCCCGGTGTGCGCGGGTGCGCGCCTCAAGCCCGAGAGCCTGCTGTGGCGCATCGGCAGCAAGCAGGACGCCGACGCCGTGCTCGACCCCGGCCTGCGCTTCCTGCCCCAGGGAACGCAGTGGAGCCGCGCCCAGCTCGAAGCGCTGCCGGGCCTGTGCCTGCACGACCTGATGCTGCTGCCCATCGACCGCCTGCGCCGGTTCTTCGAGCGTATGGCCGCCAGTGCGGGGGTGTTGAATGCTCCTGAATTAATAGCTTCTAGCGCAATATCTACGAGCGCTGATGGCCAATTTAACCCAATTGGATGCGTGCCGCAGATGGCTGTCACTCCCTCTCCCCTTGCGGGAGAGGGCGGGGGAGAGGGGGGAGCCAACGCGGCGTCCCCAGGCACCCCTCTCCCCAACCCTCTCCCGCAAGGGGAGAGGGGGCAAGTCAGAGGAGCCGCTGCTTTTGCAGAGGCCGATACCCTCAGCGGAGGGCTGTCATCGGTCAGGCCGATGGATGCAAGAAACTCGGCTGCCAAGGGCGAGCACCAGGCACTCAAACTCCTGCACGCGGAAATTGGCACGCGCCTGAAGTACCTCAGCGATGTCGGCATCGGCTACCTCACACTCGACCGGCAGAGCCGCACCCTGAGCGGCGGCGAGGTGCAGCGCATCAACCTCACCACGGCGCTGGGCACCTCGCTGGTCAACACGCTGTTCGTGCTCGATGAGCCCAGCATCGGCCTGCACCCGCGCGACATGCACCGCATCACCCAGGCCATGCTGCGCCTGCGTGATGCGGGCAACACCCTGGTGGTGGTGGAGCACGACCCGGCCGTCATGCTCGCGGCCGACCGTGTGCTCGACTTCGGCCCCGGACCGGGCGAGCGCGGCGGGCGCATCGTGTTCGATGGCACGCCCGACGAACTGCGCGGCGCCGACACCCTCACCGGCCAGTACCTCGGCGGCCGCAAGCGGGTGGGCCACGGTTTTCAGCGCCCGGTGTCCGACGCCACGCCGCGCCTCATCCTCGAAGGCGCGCGCGAGCACAACCTGCAGAACCTGTCGATCGAATTCCCGCTGCAGCGCCTGGTCACCGTCACCGGTGTCAGCGGCTCGGGCAAGTCCAGCCTGATCCAGGACGTGCTGGCCCCGGCGCTGCAGCGCCACTTCGGCAAGACCACCGAGACGCCCGGCGCACACGACCGCCTGCTCGGCGCCGACCACCTCTCCGATGTGGTGTTTGTCGACCAGTCGCCCATCGGTAAGACGGCGCGCTCCAACCCCGTGAGCTACGTCGGCGCGTGGGACAGCGTGCGCGAGCTGTTCGCCAATGCGCCGCTGTCGCGCCAGCGCGGCTATACCCAGGCCAAGTTCAGCTTCAACAGCGGCGACGGGCGCTGCCCGACCTGCGGCGGCTCGGGCTTCGAGCATGTTGAGATGCAGTTCCTCAGCGACGTGTACCTGCGCTGCCCCGACTGCGATGGCACGCGCTACCGCCCCGAGATTCTCGAAGTCACGCTGGAGCGCGGCGGGCGGATGTTCAACGTGGCTGCGGTGCTCGACCTCACCGTCTCCGAGGCCATCGCCCTGTTTGCCGACGACCGCGACGTGGTGCGCGCGCTGCGCCCCATTGCGGAGGTGGGGCTGGAATACGTCAAGCTCGGCCAGCCCGTGCCCACGCTCTCGGGCGGCGAGGCGCAGCGCCTCAAGTTGGCGGGCTTCCTGGCCGAGGCGGCGCGCAGCCAGGCCAAGTCGCGCCAGCCGCTGGCGCGCAAGGGCACGCTGTTTCTGTTCGACGAGCCCACCACCGGCCTGCATTTTGACGACATCGCCAAGCTCATGCGCGCCTTTGCGCGGCTTATCGACGCCGGGCATTCGCTCATCGTCATCGAGCACAACCTCGACGTGATCGGCGCGAGCGACTGGCTTATCGACCTGGGCCCCGAGGGCGGCGACGCGGGCGGCCGGGTGGTGGCCGAGGGCACGCCCGCCCAGGTGCGCGAGCACCCGCATTCGCACACCGGCGCCGCCCTGCGCGAGTACGCCAGCGCCATCGGCGCCGCCCCGTTGCTGCGCGAGCGCACGCCTTTGCTATGGAATCAAGAGCTAGAGGCGCTTGCCAGCAAAGCGCAAAAAGCCAAAAACAGCATTGAAATCGTGA
>DMZZ01000205.1:2293-4770 GCA_003484805.1 Comamonadaceae bacterium
GGGCGGCCCGAGGTCGATGCGGTGTACGGCATTCCGCCCACCGTGGCCATCGAGCAGCGCCTGTCGCGCGGCGGGCGCAAGAGCACGGTGGGCACCACCACCGAGGTCTGGCACTTTCTGCGGCTGCTGTACGTCAAGCTCGGCGTGCAGCATTGCACCAAGGACGGCGCCGCCGTGCGGCCGCAAACGCCCGACAGCATCGCGGCGCAGTTGCTCACGCATTTCCGCGGCCAGCACATCGGCCTGCTGGCGCCGCTGGTGGTGGCGCGCAAGGGCGTCTACACCGAGCTGGCCGACTGGGCTCGCCCGCGCGGCTACACCCACCTGCGCGTGGACGGCCACTTTCTGCCCACCACGGGATTCCCGCGCATTGACCGCTTCAAGGAGCACACCATCGAGCTGCCGGTGATGAGCCTGGATGTGGCGCCCGAGCACGAGGCGCTCTTGCGCAGCGCACTGGCCCAGGCGCTGGAGCATGGCAAGGGCGTGGTGCATGTGCTGAGCCATCTGGAAGGCCTGCGCGAGGCCCTGGCGGCGGGCGCGCCCACGGCGGGCATCGGGCGCTTGCAGGTGTTCTCGGCCAAGCGCGCCTGCCCGGTGTGCAGTACCAGTTATGCCGAGCTGGACCCACGACTCTTTTCGTACAACAGCAAGCACGGCTGGTGCCCCGACTGCGTGGGCACGGGCGTCAAGCTGACCAAAGAGCAGCGCAAGGTGTTCGACGACTCGGTGCTGGCCGACGACCAGAAGGGCCGCGAGCAGACCTTTGCCGAACCCGAGGTGGACGAGGTGCTCGACGCCGCCTGCCCCACCTGCCAGGGCACACGCCTCAACGCCACGGCGCGCGCCGTGCGCTTTGGCGCCGACGCGGCCACGGGCCACGCGGGCTGGAGCATCACCGACATCGCGCGCCTGTCGGTGAGCGACATCCGCGCCTGGGTGGACACCGTGGCGCTGCACGGACGCGAGGCAGAAATTGCCCGCGACCTCATCCCCGAAATCAAGGGGCGGCTGGAGTTCCTTGAAGAAGTCGGCCTGGGCTACCTCACGCTCGACCGGGGCGCGCCCACCCTCAGCGGGGGCGAGGCGCAGCGCATTCGCCTGGCGGCGCAGCTGGGCAGCAACCTGCAGGGCGTGTGCTACGTGCTCGACGAGCCCACCATCGGCCTGCACGCGCGCGACAACCAGATCCTGCTGCGCGCCCTGCACCAGTTGAGCGAAAAGGGCAACACCCTGGTGGTGGTGGAGCACGACGAGGACACCATCCGCGCTGCCGACCACCTCATCGACATCGGCCCGAGCGCCGGCAAGCGCGGCGGCCGCCTGGTGGCGCAGGGTAGCGTGGCCGACCTCACCGGCGCCGCCGAATCGCAGACCGGCCGCTACCTGCTGCACGCCATGCGCCACCCGCTGCAGGCGCGCCGTGCCGTATTGCCACCCCTCTCCCCTCGCGGGAGAGGGGCCGGGGGAGAGGGGGCGGGCGCAGGAGACGCGGCGCTTGATTTCCCCCTCTCCCCCACCCTCTCCCGCGAGGGGAGAGGGAGTGAATGCGCGGTCGTTCCACCCACCGCAGCGATGCTGTCGGTTTTGCCTCCCCTCTCCCCCCGAGGGAGAGGGGCCGGGGGGGAGGGGGCGGGCGCAGGAGGCGCGGCGCTTGATTTCCCCCTCTCCCCCACCCTCTCCCGCGAGGGGAGAGGGAGTGAGGCCGCCGCGCAGCAGTGGCTCACCGTGCATGGCGCGCACCTGCACAACCTGCAGAGCGTCACCGCGCGCCTGCCGCTGCAGCGCCTGGTCTGCGTCACGGGCGTGAGCGGCTCAGGCAAGTCCACACTGGCGCGCGACGTGCTGCTGGCCAACGTGGCCGCCTGGGTGCAGCAGCGCAGTACCAAGGCCGGACGCGACGCCATGGATGCCGGCAACGCGCCTGCCTTGACGGGCTGCACCGGCCTGCAGGGCTTCGAGACCATCGACCGCGTGCTCGAAGTGGACCAGACCCCCATCGGCAAGACGCCGCGCAGCTGCCCAGCCACCTACATCGGCTTCTGGGACACGGTGCGCAAGCTGTTCGCCGAAACGCTGGAGGCCAAGGCACGCGGCTACGCGGCCGGGCGCTTCAGCTTCAACACCGGCGAGGGCCGCTGCCCCACCTGCGAAGGGCAGGGCGTGCGCACCATCGGCATGAGCTTTCTGCCCGACGTGAAAGTGCCCTGCGAGGCCTGCCACGGCGCGCGCTTCAACCCCGAGACGCTGGCCGTCACCTGGCGTGGCAAGAGCATCGGCGACGTGCTGCGCATGGAGGTGGACGAGGCGGTCGATTTCTTCGCCAGCATGCCCTCCATCGCGCACCCGCTGCAGCTGCTCAAGGACGTGGGCCTGGGCTACCTCACGCTGGGCCAGCCCAGCCCCACGCTCAGCGGCGGCGAGGCGCAGCGCATCAAGCTCGTGACCGAGCTGACCAAGGTGCGCGACGAGGTCGG